>NZ_DASSYD010000124.1:0-22865 GCF_035703485.1 Dokdonella sp.
TTCGTGCAAGGCAAGGCGAAAGCGGTGGTCATGCTCAAGTGCGCAATTTCCAGCCACTGCGGAAGATCCACCAGACAATGCCGAGACAAATGACGAGGAAGCCCAGGGTCATGCCGGCGCTGACTGCGATATGCACGTCGGCACGGCCGGTGAAGCTCCAGCGGAAGCCGCTGATCAGATAGACGACCGGGTTGAACAAGGTGACTTTCTGCCATAGCGGCGGCAGCATGCTGATCGAGTAGAACGCGCCACCGAGGAAAGTCAGCGGCGTGATCACCATCAGCGGTACCACCTGCAATTTCTGGAAATCATCCGCCCACAAACCGATGATGAAACCGAACAGACTGAAGGTGATCGCAGTCAGTACAAGGAAGCCGAACATCCAGAACGGATGGGCGATCTCGTAATCGACGAAGAATCGTGCGGTGAGCAGAATCAGCAGGCCGAGGATCACCGACTTGGTCGCCGCCGCACCGACATAGCCGATGACCACTTCGAACCACGAAATCGGTGCCGACAACAGTTCATAGACCGTGCCGACCCATTTCGGCATGTAGATGCCGAACGCGGCGTTCGAGATGCTTTCGCCAAGCAGGGACAGCATGATCAGGCCCGGAATGATGAATGCGCCGTAGCTGACACCATCGATATCACCCATGCGCGAGCCGATCGCGGCACCAAAGACAATGAAGTAGAGCGAGGTCGACAACACCGGCGCAGCGATCGACTGCATCAGGGTGCGGAAAGTGCGTGCCATCTCGAAACGATAGATCGCGCGGATGCCGTGGATATTCATGCCTGGCTCTCCTTCGGCTTGCGCACGAGGCTGACGAAGATTTCTTCGAGCGAGCTTTCGCTGGATTGCAGATCCTTGAAATCGATACCCTGTTCGCCAAGTCGGCGCAACAGACTGGCGATGCCGGTTTCTTCGGACTGCGTGTCGAAGGTATAGGTCAGGATCAGGCCATCCGCGGACAACTCAAGCGGCAGGCCCGAGAGTCCGTGCGGAATATTCTCCATCGATTGTTGCAGGCTCAGGGTCAACTGCTTCTTGCCGAGCTTGCGCATCAACACGTGCTTGTCTTCAACCAGAATCAGCTCGCCCTTGTTGATCACGCCAATACGGTCGGCCATCTCCTCGGCCTCCTCGATGTAGTGCGTGGTCAGGATGATCGTCGTGCCGCTTTCGCGCAGACGTCGCACCATCTGCCACATGTCATGACGCAATTCGACATCGACGCCGGCGCTTGGCTCATCAAGAAACAACACCTTGGGCTCATGTGACAGCGCCTTGGCAATCATTACCCGACGCTTCATGCCGCCGGACAGGGTCATGATCTTGCTGTTGCGTTTGTCCCACAGCGACAACTCGCGCAGGATCTTCTCAAGATGCGCCGGGTTCGGCGGCTTGCCGAACAGGCCGCGACTGAACCTGAGCGTGGACAGCACCGATTCAAAGGCATCGGTATGCAGCTCCTGCGGGACCAGGCCGATCGTCGCGCGCGCCGCCCGGTAGTCGCGCACGATGTCATGGCCATCGGCGACGATTGACCCTTCACTGGCATTGACGATGCCGCAAATGATGCTGATCAAGGTGGTCTTGCCGGCACCGTTGGGGCCGAGCAGGGCGAGGATCTCGCCGCGACGAATCTCGAGATTGATGTTCTTCAGCGCCTCGAAGCCACCCTTGTAGGTCTTGCCGACGCCGCGAATCGAAACGATCGCATCGTCCTGAGCCATTGCGCTCGAGGCTGAAACTGCTGCAGTCATGAATGCTCCGCAATATTGGGCAATGGCAAACGTAAATGTGGTCATCCGCACGAATTGAAAGCCCGTACGAATCACGACGATCGACTGCCAAGTATATCGACACGCCAACCATCATCCCGAGGATCCGGTCGCAGCGAAAGCGCTGGCAAAAGGAGCCGTTTCAGCGTTTACGTGTTTGAATGCTGGTCCCCCAAGACAGTTGGAGAAGCGCATGAGCTACGTCGATGGTTTCGTTGTCCCGGTACCAAAAGACAAGCTGGATGCCTACAAGAAGCTGGCTCGCAAGGCCGGCAAGATCTGGATGGAACATGGCGCGCTGGCCTATACAGAGTGTGTCGGTGATGACGTTCCGACCGGCAAGCGGACCTCATTTCCGCAGAGTGTCAAGCTCAAGGAAGGCGAGCTCGTCGTGTTCTCGTGGATCATCTTCAAGTCACGCCGCGAACGCGACCGGATCAACAGGAAGGTCATGGCCGATCCGCGTCTGGCCGACATGATGGATCCGAAGGCGATGCCGTTCGACGGCAAACGCATGTTTTTTGGTGGATTCAAGCCGATCATCTCGCTCTGAGCCGATTGGCACGAACTTGACCCTGAGGTCCGACTGCCTCAAGCCGTTGCCCCGCAGCCTGTCGAAGGGTGAACTCAGGTTCCACGACGGCGGAGGTGCCCGTCGACGCCGAGATCATTCCGCCGAGACGCTGAAATGTGGCTCGCGGAGAGCTCGTAAACTAGGTGTTGCCGGTTTCCTCGCCGGTCAGCACCACATCGGCGCGCCGCGCGGCAAACAGGCCGACCGTGACCACGCCGACGATCTGGTTGATTTCGCTTTCCAGCTTGAGTGGATCGCTGATGCGCATATTGTGCACGTCGAGAATCCAGTTGCCGTTGTCGGTAACGACGCCATCACGCCAGACCGGTTGACCACCAAGCAGGACCAGTTGACGAGCAACATGGCTGCGTGCCATCGGTATCACCTCGACAGGAAGCGGAAACCGGCCGAGGATTTCGACGCGTTTGCTTGGATCGATGATGCAAACAAACTTGCGTGAGGCGGCGGCGATGATCTTTTCCCGGGTCAAAGCCGCGCCACCGCCCTTGATCAGGCAACCCTGCGGATCGCATTCGTCGGCACCATCGACATACAACGCCAGCTCGCCACTGGCATTGAGATCGACCACAGCTATGCCGCGCTCCTTGAGCAGACGGGTCGATTGCTCGGAACTGGAAACGGCCGCCTCGATGTCAGCGCGTCGTTCGCCCAGCGCATCGATGAAGTGGGCGACGGTCGAGCCGGTGCCAACTCCGACCACCATGCCGGGTTCGACATACCGCATCGCCGCGCGTGCGGCGCGACGCTTGCCTTCTTCGTTTGCCATCAGTGCCGCTCCGCTTATTCGAGATCGAGAATGAAATTCCATTGCGCCCGCGTGACCGGCATCACCGACAGTCGATTGCCGCGGCGAACCAGGGCGAATTCCTCCAGCGCGTCATGACCCTTGAGCTCGCTCAGGGTGATAGTGCGCTTGAGCTTGCGTTTGAACGCGACGTCGACGAGTAGCCAGCGCGGCTCGGCGGGCTGGCTCTTCGGGTCATAGTAATCGCCGTGTTTGTCGAATTGGGTAGGGTCCGGATAGGCCTCAGAGGCCACTTCGGCGATTCCGACCACGCCCGGCTCGGCACAGTTGGAGTGATAGAAAAGAATGCCGTCACCGACCTTCATGCCATCGCGCATGAAATTGCGCGCCTGATAGTTGCGCACGCCGCTCCAGGGTTCGGATTTGACCTTGGCCAAAGCATCAATCGAGAACTCTTCGGGCTCACTCTTGATCAACCAGTAGCGCTTGCTCATGAATCGTCCTGGCTGGCTTTGCGGCAGTCAATCAATTCACTCTCCGTGACGACGAAGTCGAGATTTACATCCCAGGCAGCCGCTTCGATCGCATCGACCTGTTGTGCGGCGTAGCCGATTCCTATCAACAGCGGGCGAGACGCTTGTTCGCGCTCGCGCAGGAACGAAAACGTGGCGTCGTAGTAGCCGCCACCATAGCCGATACGATGGCCCCGGCGATCAAATCCTAGCAGGGGCAGCAAAACGATATCGATATCGCTGGCCGCAAGCAGATCATCTTCCGTGCAGACTGGTTCAGGGATGCCGTAACGATTGGATTCGAGTTCCATGCCCGAATGCCATTCAACGAAGGACAACTGGCGTGGCCCGGTGATTCGCGGCAGACAATACTGTTGGCCGCGTCGGGTCAGGTTGGTAACAACGATGTGCAGCGGCAATTCGCCATCGATCGCCCAGTAGCCGGCGATCCGCCGATCAACGAGGAAATCGGCAAGCTGCTCCAGTTGTCCGGCGACGCCATTGGCGGCGGCGATGCGATCACTGGCGACAAGCGCCGTGCGCCGCGCGCGCAGTTCGGCGCGCAGGGTCTTGCGCTGATCATCAAGCGTCATGGTTGCCGCAAATAGAAAAAAGGATGGCATCCTCCGCTGTGCCGATGCACATCGAACGACCTTGAACCAAGAGGTTCAGGTGGGAGAGCGTTGCGGCGTCATCAGGCTTTCCGCTCAGGGCGGACTTGCACACAGACGATCGCGCGGCTGTCCCGGGGTCGGTACAGGAACAAGGCAAAATGTTGAATGCGCTGTCGAACACTGCCGAGGACACCAGCGTCTATTGTAGAGAGGTCGACAAACCCGCTTCAAGCTTTGATTTCAGCGCTTGCAGATGCTGTGCCAGGTGATTGCTGCTGGATGCCTGTTGTTGCTTGAGGCTGAGCAGTTCATGGGCGATGTTCAGGCCGGCCAGGACAGCGACACGTTCGAGACCGCCGCCGCGGTTGCTGTCGCGCAATTCACGCAGTTTTCCGTCCAGATAGGCTGCCGCGCCAATCAGACCTTCGCGCTCCTCGGTCTTGCATGCGATCAGATAGTCCCGATCGAGAATCTTGACGGTTACAGCCTCACTCATGTCTGGTTCTGCTCCAGTGATTTGAGTCGGCCGATCATCGCCTCGACGCGGGAGCGTGCTTGCTCATTGCGCGCGATCAATCCGGCGCGTTCGCTGGCCAGTTGCTCCTGGCTCACGCGAAGAACCCGGTTTTCCTCGCCCAGGCGTCGACATAGCTCAGTCAGTTGATCGACCTGTGCACTGATTTCGGCAAGTGCCGTGAGGGTTGGCTCTTTCTCGGACATGGACTGAACTATACACCGGATGCAGGCTTGCCCAACGTTGCGTGGCGGCGCCGGGCGCGATCGCGCAAAAACAGGAAACACGCGTCCGGGGGCAGTGGTTTCGAGAGCCAGTGACCCTGGATTTCGTCACAACCCTGTTCACGCAGATACTCGGCCTGTTCCGCCGTCTCGACGCCTTCGGCGATGACATTGAGGCCGAGTGAGTGGGCCATGTTGATGACGGTGGCGGTGATCGCCTCGTCATCCGGATCCGTGGTGATGTCGCCGACGAACTCCTTGTCGATCTTGAGAGTATCGATCGGCAGTCTGCGCAGATAGCTCAGCGAGGAGTAGCCGGTGCCAAAATCATCGATCGACAAGACCACGCCGACGGCCTTGAGCTGACGCAGGGTGCTGATCGACTGCTCGGCGTTGGCCATGACCACGCTTTCGGTCAGTTCGAGTTCCAGCTGATTGGGAGCAATGTCGTTCATGGCAAGGATGTCGCAGAGACGCTGGATCAGGTCGCTGCGTTGCAGTTGCAGGACAGACAGGTTCACCGACATCGAAATATCACGAAGTCCATCCCGATTCCAGTTCGCCAACTGTTCGCAGGCGCGTTGCAATACCCAGTCGCCAATTTCGATGATCAGGCCGGACTCTTCGGCAACCGGAATGAAGGTTGTTGGCGAGATGTCGCCGAGTTCCTCGCTGTGCCAGCGCAACAGGGCCTCGACCCCGGTGATATGTTCATCGAGCAGGGACAACTTGGGCTGGTAGACAAGGCTGAACTCATTGCGTTCCATGGCTTTGCGCAAGGCACCGACCAGGGTCGCGCGCATGCGTGCTGCGGCATCCATGGTCTCGGTATAGACCATGTAGGTTTTGCGGCCGCGATCCTTGGCCTGATACATCGCGGTGTCGGCAAACTTGAGCAGATCGGTTGGGGTCTGTGCGTGATCCGGGTACAGGCTGATGCCGATCGACGGCGAGATGACGACATCCTGGCCGTCGTTCAGTTCGAGCGGTTTCTCGAACGCACTGATCAGTTTTTGGGCGACGCGCTCGGCCTCACCGGCGTCGGCCAGTTCCTCAAGAATGACGGTAAATTCGTCGCCACCGATGCGCGCCACGGTATCGCCATCGCGAATGTTGTCGCGCAGGCGAGCCCCGGCGGCCTTGAGCATTCGGTCACCGGCTGCATGGCCCATCGAATCGTTGACGTGCTTGAAGCGGTCGAGATCGAGAAACAGCACGGCGACCTTGCGACCACCGCGACGTGCACGGATCACCGCATGGCCGAGGCGTTCGGATAGCAGGGTGCGATTGGGCAGGCCGGTCAAGGTGTCGTAGTTGGCCAGGTAGCGCAGTTCCTGTTCGTTGCGTTTGCGTTCGGTGATATCCGTAAGCACGCCGACGAAATGGGTGCGCTGGCCGTTTGCATCCCGAACCTCCGAGCTCTGCAGCCAGGAAAGAAACTCCTCGCCATCCTTGCGTCGCTGCCACAGCTCGCCGCGCCACAGTCCTTCACGAATGATCGATTCGCGCATGTTCATGTAGTACTCGGTTGAATGCTGTGCGCAATTGAGCAATGAGGCGGAACGACCGATGACTTCACTTTCCTGCCAGCCGGTGATGCGCGTGAATGCCGGATTGACCGCAACGAAATTGAAATCCAGGTCACACACGGTGACCCCTTCGCGCATGCTGTTGATCACCTCCTGGACAATCCGCCGTTCGCGGTCGGCGTCACGAGTCGCGGTAATATTGCGCGCCGTTCCGCAGATCCGCGTGGGTCTGCCTTCCGCGTTGCGTTCGACAATCTTGCCGCGCGCCAGCACCCAGATCCAGTCGCCGCCACGCACGCGCACCCGTTGTTCCGACTCGAACAACGGTGCCTTGTTGTTGATGTGGTCGTCGAGCCTCTGCGCGATGCTGCGCTGATCGTCGGGGTGCACGTTTTCCCTGACCCAGTCATAGACCGACTGGATTTCCTCCTGCTGCTTGCCAAGCGAACGCGCCGCACTGAGCCGGGTGAGCACGCCGCTGTCCATGTCGAGATCCCAGAACTCATCGCTGGATCCCCACAAGGCGAGGCGCAAGCGACCTTCACGATCGCGCAACTCCATTGCGTGCAGGTGTTGCTCTCTGCGTTTGCGCCGAAACGCGAACCAGATGCTGAGAGCGAAGAACAGTGCACAAAGTGCATAGACCACATGCATGGCCCGACTGTTCCACCATGGCGGAGTGACCACGAGGCTGGCCTCGGCGCCGGTTTCGCTCCAGAAGCCATCGTGATTGCTGGCCCGGACCCGAAACGTGTAACGACCGGGATCGAGATTGGTATAGGTCGCTTCGTGACGGTTTCCTGCTTCAATCCAGTTCTCGTCGAAACCTTCCAGTTGATAGCGAAACTGATTGCGTTCCGGCGCGGTGAAATCGAGTGAGGCGAAGGCGAAGTGGATGACACGCTCAGACTGCGCCATGCGGATGCGCTGGCCAGACTGGTAGTGGGTGATCGGCCCGCTGCCGACACTGAAATCGCTGATGATCACCGGCGCGGCGAAGCGGCTGCTGGCGACCGTTCCGGGTGTGACCAGGTTGAGGCCATCGATGCCGCCAAATGCGAGCGAGCCATCCGCCAATGCGGCAAACGCACCACCGTTGAATTCCTGACCCTGCAAGCCGTCCTTGACCGAGAACTGATGCATGGCATGGGTGCTTGTATCGAATGCCGTGATCCCGCGATTCGAGCTCAACCACAGACGTTTCGAGCGATCTTCGAGAATGGCGTAAATGGTCGCGTCGGGCAGCCCGTCTTTCTTCAGGATGCGCTCGAAGTGCGCAACGCCGGGCTTGAGTTCGGACAGGTGATTGAGTCCGCCGTGAGTGCCAATCCAGAAGCTGCCATCCGCGCTTTCATGAATCGCCCGAATGACGCTGCTCGAAAGCGAATGAGGATCATCGAGTTCGTGGCGGAATTTCCTGACCTCATTGCTGGTCGGATCGATCAGGTTGAGCCCTTCGGCCGTACCCGCCCAGATTCGGCCAAGACGATCTTCGTGCAGCACGAATACATTGTTGTGGCTGAGGCTGGTCGGATCGCCATCACGATGTTGCCAGTAGCGCCATTGCTGGTTGCCGGGTTCGTAGCGGGCCACGCCGATATTGCGCCCGGAAAACCAGATGGCCCCGTCATGACTGATAATCAGTGCACGCCGCGGACTGTCCTGGGTCGCGACGGGTTCAGCCGGATCCGGTGGCAAGACGGTGACTTTGCCACTATTCGGATTCAGCTTGGCAACGCCCAGGTTGCAGGCAAACCAGATTTGCCCCTCGGCATCCTCGGCCAGCGCTTCAACCTGAAGAATGCCGCGGATTGCAGGCGAGAAGGCATCGATGATTACCGAATCAAAATAGGCAAATTGCCCGGTTGTTCTGTCATAACGCTTGAGCCCGTCTCCGTCAGTTCCAATCCAGAGCTTTCCGCTGGAATCCTCCAGCACCGAGCGGATATTGTTGGTTGTGTCGAGGTCGCGTGAGCGATTGTGATCTGCAATGTAGGTGAAGGTTGCGCCGGACGGATCGGCCTTGCTCAGGCCCAGCGAGTTGCTGCCTACCCAGAGCAGACCCGATTGATCGACGAGAAGTCGTCTGATTGCCCCTTGCGGCAGTCCGCCCGGAAGTTCGCTGTCTGGCCGAATCCGGCGAAACGAACCGGAGTCGGGCGAGTAGATCACCAGACCTTGATCGCTGACCGAAAACCAGAGCTTGCCGGCATGGTCTTCAACAATCGCGACAACCGCTGCGGCCTCCTCGCTTTTCCAGAGCAGGCTTGGATTGCTGCCATCCGCATCGATGCTCATCAAGCCACGCTTGCCGCCGACGTACAGCGTGTGATCAGCGCTTTCAAAAATGCTGTAGGGATCCTTGAAGGTGTCGCTGGCAAGCCGTTCGAGCCGATCGCTTTTGCTCGCGACATGCCACAAGCCGGTGCTGCTGGCGATCCACACATCGCCACTCGCAGCCAGCTTCATGTCGCGGACCATGCCGACCTCCGCCATGTTGTCCGCTGCCAGATAGTGCTCGCGCCCGCTACTCTCCGAGCTGAGCAAGTCGAGTCCGCCACGACTGCCGATCCACAAGCCGCGTGCAGGATCGAGCAACAGAGCCGTCACCGATTCGCGCGCATTGCGATCGAACGCACCATCGGCAAGCGCAAACGAATCGAAACGGCCGCTGGCCGGATCGAGCCGGGCGATTCCACTGACACTGGTTCCCACCCAGAGGCGCCCGTCCAGCGTTTCGGCGAGCGCCGTAATCGCGCTGTCCGGCAAGCCGTGTGGATTGTCCGGGTTGTGTTCGAACAAACGGAAGCGATAGCCATCAAACTGGTGCAAGCCGGCCTGGGTGCCGATCCAGATGGTGCCGTCTCTGCTCTGGATCAGTGAAAGCACCGAGTTCTGCAGCAGACCGCTTTCGTTGTCGAGTCGGTCGAAATAGTAGTCGCGTTCGACTGCTGAAACGGAAAGGCTGACCGCAAGCAAAAACAGTAGCAGCAGCCAGCACGCTACCCGCCCTGCGAGCGTTCCGGATAGCGCGCCGCCCAAGCAGGGTTTGATCAGCGGTTCCGTTGGCTGCCTCCCGCTCATGTTGCGATGAGATTCCCTAGAGTGGGCGCGGGTACGCCCGGAGACCAGTGTAGGCAATAGCGCGCGGGCACGCCACGTATGCCGGCTGCCGGGCCTGCCGACACCGGGCATTTGTTGCACCGCGATGCACGATACAATCGGAACATTGCATGCGCAGGAGAAACAATGTCCGAATCGCCGATCAGCCATCTGAAATTTTCAACAATCCTCTCGAAACTGCGGGCTGGCATCAATGCCAGCGACCTGCACGGCTCGCTGACCGGTTATCTGTGCGCGGGCGGCAAGGCGACAGAAGATACCTGGGGTGAGGCCCTGGCACTGGATTTCACTGCCGAAGGCATTCAGGACAATCCGGCTTTCCCTCAATTTTTTCGACAGACTCGCGCCCAGCTTGACGATGTCGAATTCGGCTTCGTACCGATGTTGCCGGCCGATGCTGCGGCTTTGGAAACGCGCGCCGAGGCACTGGTCGATTGGTGTCGGGGCTTTCTCGGCGGCGTCGGCCTGGCCGGTGCCGGCAAGCGCGGCAACGAGTTGTCTGCTGACGCCCGCGAGATCGTCAAGGATTTTGCCACCATTGCCTCATCGAATCTTGATGTCAGCGGCAAGGAGGAAGATGAAACCGCTCTCGTCGAAGTCATCGAATTTGTCCGTGTCGGCGTACTTCTGTTGCACAGCGAGCTTGCGCCGGCAAGTTCGCCGCGTCCAGCAACCTCGCCGACAAGCCGGAGTCTGCATTGAAGATCGACATCAAGGAATTCGCACGTCGCCGCCGCCAGCTCATGCGCATGGCCGGGCGCGACGCGATTGTCATCGTGCCCGCCGCACCAGAACAAGTACGCAACAACGATGCCCACTATCCGTATCGCCAGGACAGTGATTTCCATTATCTGACCGGATTCGGTGAGCCGGATGCCGTGCTTGCCCTCGTCCCCGGACGTGCGCAGGGCGAGGTCATCCTGTTCTGCCGCGAGCGTGATCGAACCCGTGAGCAATGGGACGGCTATCGCGCCGGCCAGGAAGGCGCAGTTGCTGATTTCGGCATGGACGATGCGTTTCCGATCGAGGATATCGACGATATCCTGCCCGGTCTGATTGAAGGCCGTTCGCGGGTCTACTATCACTTTGGCCGCGACACCGATTTTGATCTGGTTCTGATGGGTTGGGTCAATCGCGTGCGCTCGAACGTGCGCCAGGGGTCGAGGCCGCCGCCGCACGAGTTCGTCGCCCTTTCGCACCTGCTTCACGATCTGCGTCTGTACAAATCGCGCGCGGAGTTGCGCCTGATGCGCAAGTCGGCACAGATCGCCGCCGAAGCGCATGTGCGCGCGATGCGTGCGACGCGGCCGGGCATGAACGAGCATGAAGTCGAAGCCGAGTTGCTGCACACCTTTCGCAAGCATGGCGCGGTGCCGAGCTACGAGCCGATCGTCGGCGGCGGAGCCAACGGCTGCGTGCTGCACTACCGCGCCAACGACTCGGTGCTGCGTGATGGTGACCTGTTGCTGATCGATGCGGGTGCAGAGTATTCCTGCTACGCCTCGGATATCACGCGCACGTTTCCGGTCAATGGTCGCTATTCGGTCGAACAGCGCGCGCTCTATGACATTGTCCTCGCCGCCCAACTCGCCGGCATCGACAAGGTGCGTGCAGGCAATTCGTTCGGGTCTTATCACGAAGCTGCCGTGCGCACGCTGACCGCAGGTCTGATCAAGATCGGTTTGCTCAAGGGCAGCCTCAAGACCAATCTTGTGGCGCACACCTACCGCCGGTTCTACATGCACAAGACTGGCCATTGGCTGGGTCTCGATGTGCATGATGTCGGCGACTATCGCGTCGATGGCGAGTTTCGCGAACTCGAACCAGGCATGGTCGTCACAGTCGAGCCTGGCCTGTATATCGGCGCCGACATGAAAGGCGTGCCAGCACGTTTTCGCGGTATCGGAATCCGCATCGAGGACGATGTTGTCGTCACCAGCGGCGATCCCGAGGTGATTTCAAATGGCGTTCCGAAAGATCCCGACGAGATCGAAGCGTTGATGGCCTCGCGATGAACCGGCTTGCCTGGTCAAGCCAGAATCAGCCCTGAATCGCCAGATCAGCGGTGTCTTGCGCAGCGAGGATCCCGGGACGCTTGGCGCCGGCAAACCGCCGCGCCCAATAGGGTGTTGAAAGACTGCTGACACTGACCCGCTTGCCAGTCGAGGGTGCGTGGATGAACTGTCCCTCTCCGACATAGATGCCGACATGCGAGATGCGCTTTCCGTGCGTTCTGAAGAACACCAGATCGCCATCACGCAGATCGCTGCGCGCAACGGCCTGGCCTGAACGGTATTGGGCTGCCGAGGTGTTCGGCAGATCCACGCCAATGCCGTGACGGAACACGTAGCGGACGAAGCCGCTGCAATCAAACCCGGTGGAAGGATCGCGCCCACCACGTCGATAGCGGATGTCGCGAAGTCGATTGGCCAGATCCATGAGCAACTGGATCGGTGAGAATTGATGATCGGCCGCCGCATCCGTGATGACGACTTTTGCCGGCACCGGCTGCGGATAGTCGACGTCGCTCGCGGGCCTCAGCCCGGCCAATCCGGTATCGGCCAACCAGAGTGGCTGCTCGGCACGCGCTGAGTTGCTGGTGAAGCCCAGCGCCACGAGGCAAACAAGGGTGCACAGACACAACGGAATCGGTCGGTGAATCGGCATGCGCAGAACACTCGGATCGAACAGGGAGGAAACCGTGCCCGATCGGATACCCGCGAGCCTGGCGAAAGTATCAGGCTGCCGGACGGACTGTGTTTACAAGCGGTTAAACGGCCACATTCGGAAAGCGATGAAGTCGGGCTTGCGGCGTCGTGACGATTGCGCCACTTGATCAGCGTTGCCTTAACATCAGTGCACTGGCGTATCGTCATCGGCCGGCCGTTTTTCAGTCGCATCGGCGTGGAGCTCGAACCACATGGCATTGAGAATGGCGAAGCTGCAAGCGAGGCCAACACCGAGGATCCAGCTGAAGTACCACATGGTTTGGCTTTCCTTCGATCAGTACAGCGAGTGTGAATCGCGAATGTGTTGCAGGCTGATGCGCCCGCGCAGTACCCGATAGACCCAGGTCGTATAGGCCAGGATCAGCGGTATGAAAATGATCACCGCGACCAGCATCAGGCCCAGAGTGTGCTGGCTCGACGAGGCATCCCAGACGGTCAGGCTGCTGCGCGGATCGAGGCTGGACGGCATCAGGAACGGGAACAGGGCGAAGCCGGCCGAGAACAGGGTGCAGAAAACCAGGATGGAGCTGGCAAGGAATGCGCTGCGATGATGTCTTGCGCGTGCGCACCAGAACACCAGTGCAGCGAGTATGAGTGCGATGCCGGCAAACACGCAGGCCCACCCACCGAGCGGGCCATCGCTAAGCCAGCGAGCATGCGTCCCGACCGCCTTCAATAGCGGATTCGATGGCACATCCGCGGATCCAACACCAACCATCGAATAGCCATCAACGGCCAGCATCAGCCAGCCGCCGGCGGCCGCGTACAAGACGGCGAACGCCGGCGCCAGCCAGCCGATCAGACGCTGCGCACGCGCGCCGATCGGATTCTCCGACTTCATCGCGGCCCAGACCGAACCATGCAGCATCAGCATGGCCAGCGAGACCAGTCCGACGAGCAAGGGAAACGGCCGCAACAAACCGATCAATCCGCCTTCATAGGTCAGGCGCAAGGTGTCGTCGTAGCGAAAAGGCACGCCGAGAAAAAGATTGCCGATGGCGACGCCGAAAATCAGTGTCGGCACGATTCCGGAAACCGTGATGATCCAGTCCCAGGTATTTCGCCAGCGCGGATCGCGGACCTTGTTGCGGAAGCTGAAACCACCCGGACGCAGGATCAGTGCGAACAGGACCAGCATCATGGCGAAATAGAAGCCCGAGAACGCTGCGGCGTAGAGCAGGGGCCAGGCTGCGAAAACGGCGCCCGCGCCGACAATCAGCCAGACCTGGTTGCCTTCCCAGGTCGGTTCGATGGTTTCCAGCAAGGCGCGGCGTTCGACATCGTTGCGCGCAAGCACGCGAATCAGGGAGGCGATGCCGAGATCGAAGCCGTCCATGATGGCGAAACCGGCCAGCAGGACTCCGATCAGCAGCCACCAGATGATGCGCAGGGTTTCGTAGTCGATCACTGGTTTTGATCTCGGTGAACAACTTTCGCGGGTTCGAAGGTTTTGTTTTCGCTTCGATTGGCTTGTTTATCTGTGCGTTCGTCCCTGAACGCTTGAATCAACAAGCGGCCATCCATGGTCGCACTTTTCGTAGAGGCGCATCCATCCCTTCGGAGATTCAGGCGGCTCATAGAGGTTCATCCAGGCATTGGGCGCTTCCAGTGGATTGGTCGGGCCACATGCCCAGGCCATCAGGGCCTCGGCGCGCGTAGCGGGTCATCAGGAAAGCATCGACCACGGCCAGGGTGGTATAGAAGATCACGAAGCCGATCAGGCTGGCCCAGACCTGGGTTGCCGATACCGACGACACGCCGAGTGCGGTCGGCAGAATGCCTTCGATGGCCCACGGCTGGCGGCCGTGTTCGGCGACAATCCAGCCGAGTTCGGCGGCAACCCAGGGCAGCGGCAGGCTCCAGAGGGCCATGTGCAGATACCAGCGATGCTTGTCGAGCTGGCGTTTCGAAGCCAGCCAGAACGAAAACGCGAACAGGGCAATGAAGTAGAAGCCGCAGGCCACCATGATGCGGAATGACCAGAACAGCACGGGCACGTTCGGGATCGTGCTGTCGGCTGCACGCTGCACATCGCCAGCGGTCGCCTTGAGCGGGTCGACATCGAGCCGGGTCAATAGCAGGGCATAGCCGAGATCCTTCTTGTGCGTCTCGAATTGCGTGCGTGCCTCGGCATCGTCACGATTGACGCGAAGTTTCTGCATGGCCGCATAGGCGAGACGCCCGTTCTGGATCCTGCCCGCGGCCTCTTCAACGAGTTCGCTGATGCCAGGCAGCACGCCGTCAATTGAACGTGTACCGATCAAACCCATGACCCACGGGATGCGGATGGCGTAGTGGGTCGTGCGCTCGGCCACGTCGGGAATGCCGAACAGCGTGAACGAGGCGGGCGCGGGCTCGGTCTCCCACATCGCCTCGATTCCGGCCAGTTTCATCTTCTGGTTTTCCGAAATCGTGTAGCCCGATTCATCACCGAGCACGACCACGCTCAGCGCAGCGGCAAGTCCAAAACTGGCAGCGACCGTCATCGAGCGCTTGGCAAAATCGACATTGCGCCCCTTGAGCAGATACCAGGCGCTGATCGAGAGCACGAACATCGCGCCGAGTACGTAGCCGGCGCTGACCGTGTGCACGAATTTTGATTGCGCGACCGGGTTGAAGAACACCGCCGAGAACGAGGTGACCTCCATGCGCATCGTGTCGATATTGAACTCGGCACCGACCGGATTCTGCATCCAGGCATTGGCGGCGAGGATCCAAAGTGCCGACATGCTCGTGCCAAACGCGAGCAGCCAGGTCACGACCAGATGGGCAACCCGACTGAGCCTGTCCCAGCCGAAAAAAAACAAACCGACGAAGGTTGCTTCGAGGAAGAACGCCATCAGCCCTTCGATCGCCAGCGGCGTACCGAACACGTCGCCGACGTAGTGCGAGTAGTAGGCCCAGTTGGTGCCGAACTGGAATTCCAGGGTGACCCCGGTGGCCACGCCCATGGCGAAATTGATGCCGAACAGAATGCCCCAGAACTGGGTCATGCGCTTCCAGATCTCGCGTCCGGTCATCACATAGACCGACTCCATGATCGCGAGCATGAAGACCAGGCCAAGGGTCAGCGGCACAAACAGGAAGTGATACATCGCGGTCAGGGCGAACTGCAGGCGCGAAAGATCGACAACGGTGTGATCGATCATG
Source organism: Dokdonella sp. (assembly GCF_035703485.1). GTDB lineage: Bacteria > Pseudomonadota > Gammaproteobacteria > Xanthomonadales > Rhodanobacteraceae > Dokdonella. Next base: position 15,524 of record NZ_DASSYD010000124.1, read on the forward strand.
GCGATGATTCCGTGGTAGCCGGCGCCGAGAAATGCTGCTCAATCGCAGCCGGCGAGGTATCCGCACGTGGCAGAGGCCGAATGACGAGAACCCAGAGCAGGGTCAGAAGGGCCAGCTTGATCACGATGATCAGCGCAAACTCCCAGGCAAACCGCCGACCGCCGCGCCCGCGGAACCAGGATCGTGCTTTCGGTGTGGGGGCATTCGATATCGGCGCCATCTCAATCATAAGTCTAGCGCGATTCTTGACACGATCCCCGCGACTGGGTGTCACAGCGCGAACAGGGCATGCAGTCCGATGCGGCCGGTAAGCCGCCCACAAAAAAACCCCGCACGGGGCGGGGTTTCTTGATGATCTGCCTGATCCGTTGGCGACCGGGGCGAACTGCTTCGAGCGCTTGGCCTGGAATGGCAGCCCCGGATGGATTCGAACCACCGATGCCTGAGTCAGAGTCAGGTGCCTTACCGCTTGGCTACGGGGCTGTAGTCGTATTAACGCTTCGAGTACTGAGTCGCGCGACGTGCCTTATGCAGACCGACCTTCTTGCGCTCGACTTCGCGGGCGTCACGGGTCATGAAGCCGGCTTTGCGCAGTGGCGACTTGAGGTTTTCGTCGTATTCGACCAGGGCACGGGCGATGCCAAGGCGAATTGCGCCGGCCTGGCCAGTCGTGCCGCCGCCGGTGACACTGACGAGGATGTCGAATTTCTCGGTGGCTTCGACCAACTGCAGCGGCTGACGCACGATCATGCGTGCGGTCTCGCGGCCGAAGAATTCGTCAAGTGCCTTGCCGTTGACCGTGATCGCACCGCTGCCTTTGCGCAGGAACACGCGTGCGGCGGAGGATTTGCGACGGCCGGTGCCGTAGTTCTGTTGGATCGCTGCCATGACTGTCGATACCTGAAGTTAAATATCCAGCACTTGCGGCTGCTGGGCGGTGTGCGGATGGTTCGGACCGGCGTAGACCTTGAGCTTGCGATACATCGCACGACCCAGCGGGTTCTTCGGCAGCATGCCCTTGACGGCGATTTCGATGACGCGCTCGGGGTGCGATGCCAGCATGTCCTTGAGCGAGGTCGTCTTCAGATTGCCGATGTGGCCGGTGAAGCGGTGGTAGTTCTTGTCATTCAGCTTGTTGCCGGTGACAGCGATCTTCTCCGCATTGACGACGACGAGGAAATCCCCGGTATCAACGTGCGTGGTGTAGATCGGCTTGTGCTTGCCCTTGAGGCGGCGAGCGAGTTCGGTCGACAGGCGGCCAAGCGTCTTGTTGGTTGCGTCGACAATGAACCAGTCACGCTTTACGCTTTCTGGCTTGGCGCTGATCGTCTTCATATCAAAACCTTGAATGCCCTTGATGGGCTGGATGCGGCGAAAGGCGCGGGAGAATATAGGATCGCTCCGCGTCACGCAAGTCTGCGCACCAGAAAAGACGGCGCGCAGCGAGCCGCGAATGATAGCATCAAGTCATGGCCGATACGACCCCTGGGCAGATGGATTCCGATCTCGCCGCTCTGACCGATCAATGTGTGATGTGTGGATTGTGCTTGCCGCACTGTCCCACTTATCGCCTCGATCAGCACGAGGTCGAGTCGCCACGCGGCCGCATCGCGCTGGCGCGTCGGCTTTCCGCGGGCCAGTTGGAGCCCAGTGAAACGGTCATCGCGCATCTCGATCATTGCCTGGGTTGCCTGTCCTGCGAGGCGGTGTGTCCCTCGAATGTGCAGTACGAACAGATCCTGGTGCGCACCCGGGCCGTGCTGAAACCGTTGCGGCCAGCACAGGGACGCTGGCGCCGCTGGCTGGCAAATCCACGCCTATTGGTCAGACTCGCAAGGATCAGCTCGGCCGTTCGCGCCGCACGCTGGTTGCCGGGTTTGGCGCGGCTTTTGCCGAAGCAATCCTTGTTTCAGCGCCTGATTCAGGAGCTGCCTGAAGCGCCGCGTTCCCCGCCAACGCTGGTCTCGCGACCGTCAAGTTTGGCGACGCGTGGGCGGATTGCCCTGTTTCCGGGTTGCGTCGCCAGCATTTTCGACCGCGATACCCTGGCCAGCGGGAAATATCTGCTTGCGGCGCTCGGCTACGAGGTCGTCGTTCCATCACAGTTCGTTTGCTGTGGCGCGCTGGCCTTGCATGCGGGCGAAAGTGAACAGGCGCAGGGCAATGCGCGAAACACACGGGAAGTATTGCAGGCCTGCGACGCGCCCACCGTGTTGGTCAGTGCTTCGGGTTGCCTCGGCAGTTTGCGTGACCATGGCCTGCGCGACAGTGGGCTGAAAGTGGACGACATCCTCGGCTTTCTGGCCGCCGATCCGCAGTTCAGGAATCTGCGTTTCCGGCCCCTGCGGCAGCGAGTTGCCTTGCATCTGCCCTGCACGCAGATGAATGTCGGTAGTGGCAGCGCCCCGGTGCGCGAGCTGCTGGCCCGGATCCCGGCACTGGAATTGCTGCAATTGCCGGTCCAGCCGCGATGCTGTGGGGCGGCGGGCAACTATTTCATCGAGCAGCCTGAGCGCGCGGATCGCCTGCGCAGCGAAAAGCTCGATCATGTCGCGTCGCAGTCGCCTGATCTGCTGTTGACGACGAATATCGGATGCCGGATCTTTCTCGGCAATGGTCTGCGTCAGCGTGATTCGTTGATCCCGACCCTGCATCCACTGACTTTGCTCGCCCGCCAACTGGAGACATCGTGATGGACCGTCCTCTTTCCCGCCTTGATCGCGTTCTTGTCGAAATCGAGCGTGCCCTCGGAACCGCGCTCGATCCGCAACCGGCGTCGAACCGACCTTCACCGTCGATCGGGATTGCCGAGACCGAGCTGGACGATTCCCAGCGCCGTCATGCCGGTGGCTTGATGCGCGTCAACCATGTTGGCGAGGTTTGTGCGCAGGCGCTGTATTCAGGGCAGGCTGCGGTTGCCCGCGATCACAAGGTCCGTCAGCAGTTGCTCGAAGCCGCTGCCGAGGAAACCGATCATCTGGCCTGGTGTGGTGAGCGCCTGCACGAGCTCGGCGATCGGCCGAGCCTGCTCAATCCGATCTGGTACGGCGGCGCGTACACGATCGGCGCGGTCGCAGGTCTGGTCAGCGATCGCCTGAGCCTCGGTTTCGTCGTCGAGACCGAGCGTCAGGTCGAAGCCCATCTCGAAGGGCATCTGAGCAAGTTGCCCGAAACCGACCAGCGCAGTCGCGCGATCGTCACCCAGATGAAAGAAGACGAAGCCCGCCACGCCGCCAATGCGCAAGCCGCCGGCGGCATCGAGCTGCCAGGACCGGTCAAGGGAATGATGCGGCTTGCGGCGAATGTGATGCGCTTTGTCGCTTACAAGATCTAGGGAGTGGGGAGTGGGGAGTGGGGAGTCGGAAAAACGGATGCTCTTTTTGCTCGTCATCCCGGCCTGACCAGCCATTCGGCTGTTGAAAGCCGTCGGGATGACGTTTAGGAGGATTGAGCTAGCGGCGAAATGGCGATGACGTAGAAGAGTGCGCCTCCCGGGACGCTCTTCCCACTCCCCATTCCCGCTCTCAAGTAAGATTGCGACCGTGGAAGAGCTCCTCGATTTCGCGGCGGACCAGGGCACCGATGCGCTGGCGTTCCTTGTACGGAAGGTCACTGGCATTCGCTTCGAACAGGTAGGTATCGAGGTTGAAGTCGCGGATATGCATCTTCGTGTGAAACATGTTTTCCTGATACACGTTGACGTCGAACATGTCGTACTTCTGACGGATGTGCTTGGCGAGGTATTCCTGCACCGAGTTGATGCGGTGGTCCATGTAGTGCTTGCGACCCTTGATATCGCGAGTGAAGCCGCGCACGCGGTAATCGGCGATGACGATGTCCGACTCGAAGCTGTCAATCAGGAAGTTGAGCGCCTTCAGCGGTGAAATCACGCCACAAGTGGCTACATCGATATCCGCGCGGAACGTGGCAATACCGTTGTGCGGATGCGTCTCCGGATAGGTATGAACGGTGATGTGGCTCTTGTCCATGTGCGCGACAACCGCGCCGGTGATCGTATCGCGACCGAGCTTCTCGACGACCGGCTCCTCGGAGATCAGGATCGTCACGCTGGCACCCTGCGGGTCGTAATCCTGACGCGCAACATTGAGGATGTTGGCGCCGATGATATCGGCCACATCGGTCAGGATCGTGGTCAGACGTTCGGCGTTGTAGGCCTCATCGATGTATTCGATATAGCGCTGACGCTCATCTTCGGACACCGCATAGCAGATGTCATAGATATTGAAGCTGAGCGCCTTGGTCAGGTTGTTGAACCCTTGCAGACGCAAACGGGGAATGGGTTTGACCACAGCTCACTTCTCCAACCCGGACCCCGGGGAAACGGCGCGCAGTATGGGGCATTCGCGCGGGTGAATAAACCTTCACGGATCCTGGCAGCCTGTCGGATTTGACTCGGATGGGCTGCGAATCCGTTTGTGCGGACCATATTTCCGCCACAACCATGGGCCTGCAAACCGTCCAAAACCTGGCCTCGCGGAGCCAAATTCTCGCCTCAACCGGCCAAGTCCGACGGGCTGCCAACAGCTTCCGGCCCGGACCAATCATCAAGTATGCACGTCCTCGCTTGTCCCTTGAAGCCCGCGCTCCTCATGCCTGTTCGATGATGGAACCCGATCCGCCATCAGCCCGATCGTGAAGAATCGTATGAATCCAGTGTCCGGCACGATCATCGCGCGCATTCATGAAAAGTCCGGATCCACGTGATGTCGGACCGATTCCGGAAAAGAATGTGAAAGGCATTGATAGCGCCGGTCTGGCTTGATCGCTGCGCTTTCTGCGGGTGTCAGTTTGGGCGCGTTGGTGACATGTGGGGGGCGAATTGCAATAAGATTGGTGAATAGCTGCGAATCAGGGGCGCAGTCGATGGAAATTCTGACGCACTTGTGAATTGCAGGTGCGGCGAAACAGGAGATGCTTGCGTGAAAATGGCTGATTTCCGTTACACCCTGCAGCGCAACGTGGCCAAGGTCCAGGCGCCGCCGTCGCTGATTCCGGATCGGGACGCGATGGAGAAGTTTCTCGGCATGTGTCACCGGCGCCGCTATCCGAACAAGACCGCGATCATCCGGCCTGGCGATTCCGCGAACATCCTCTATTACGTGATCGACGGTTCGCTGACGGTTTCTTCAGAAGACGAGGAAGGGCGTGAATTGATTCTCACCTATCTCAATCGTGGCGAATTCATCGGCGAGATGGGATTGTTTGTCGAAACACCGCGCCGCGAAGTCATGGTGCGTACGCGCACGCCGTGCGAACTGGCCGAGATTGGTTACGAGCGTTTGTTCAGTCTGATCGAAGGGCCGCTCAAGGAGGAGTGCCCAAAACTCCTGTTCGCGATCGGCTCACAACTGACCAACCGTCTGCTGCACACCAGCCGCAAGGTTAGTCGACTGGCTTTCATGGATGTCACCGGCCGCGTCGGCAAGACATTGATCGACCTGACCAGCGAACCGGATGCAATGACCCATCCGGATGGTACCCAGATCCGAATTTCGCGTCAGGAAATCAGTCGCATCGTGGGTTGTTCGCGGGAAATGGTTGGTCGCGTGCTCAAGCAACTCGAAGAGCAGGGCATGATCACGGTCGCCGGCAAGACCATTGTCGTCCTCGGCCGACGCGCTGAACCGCTTTGATGAATTTCTGATTCTTTTCAGCCGAGCGTACCCGGATCGGGTCCGGGGCAGGCTCTGATGCCTTGGGCAAACTTCCGCTCATGGCTCGACAAGCTCAGCACGAACGGAAGTTGGTCAGACTTCCCTCCAACAGCCCGTTAAAGCGTGCTCAGAACCAGTAGACGCCTCGCACCTCGTGTCCGAGCGCGCGGCGCACGCGCAGGCTCGTCCGTGCATCGGCGTTGACCAGGACCGCCTCGCGGGCGCGCTTGAGCATCGGAATATCGTGCGCTGAATCGCTGTAGGCAAGATCCCAGGGTTCGTTGATGCCGTAGAGGGCGATCTGACCGGGCTTGGCGGGTCCGAAATTATGGATTTTCTTGCACATGCCGAGCCGGCCCTTGCGCAGGTGTGAAGCAACGATCTCGATATCCGGCAGGCCGATGGCGTCGAAGATCGCGCGTACCAGGGTGTCTTCACAGCCGGTGACGACGATGACGCGATCGCCGTCGACGAGATGTCGACGCATGGCGCTGATGCCCTGGCGAATGAAGATGCGCGGTCGGCCAACGAGTTCCGTCGCGAACTCGCGAACCAGCGCGTTGAATTGCGCCTGATCGACGCCGAGCAGACTGATGCGCACAAATATGCCGATGATCGAAATGCGCAATGGGCGAATAGCGAACAACGGCAACAGCAGCGGCAGCAGGATCAAGACCAGCAGTGATCGCCACCACGAACGCCTGAATCGTGACCGGACGAAACGCGTGAACGCGTCGCCGCGCATCAGCACGCCATCGAAATCGAACAGCACCACGCGCGAGGATGACGCCGCCGCAGCCCCGGCTACGACGGATTCGGCTTGGCTGTCCATCAGTCGGGAAAGAACAGGTGTTGCAAGGCGGCGCCAGGATCGTCCGCGCGCATGAAGGTTTCACCGACCAGGAAGGCGTCAATACCGACGCTGCGTAACCGCGCGATATCGGCTTGCGTCGCTATGCCGCTTTCACTGACCAGCATTCGGTCCTTTGGCGCGCGCGCGCGCAGTTTGACGCTGGTATCCAGCGATACCTCGAACGTGCGCAAGTTGCGGTTGTTGACGCCAATCAGCGAAGCCGGAAGTTCCAGCGCGCGCTCAAGCTCCTCTTCGTCATGCACCTCGACCAGCACATCAAGATCGAGCTCGGCGGCGAGCAGACTCAGATCGAGCAGGCGTTCGTCATCGAGCGCGGCGACAATCAGCAAGATGCAATCGGCACCAATCGCGCGCGCCTCGTAGACCTGATAGGAATCGATGCTGAAGTCCTTGCGCAGCACCGGCAACGAGCAGGCCGCGCGCGCCTGGCGCAGGTAATCCTCGCTGCCCTGAAAGAAATCTGCATCGGTGAGAACCGAGAGGCAGGCTGCGCCGCCACGCTGGTAGCTTTGCGCGATTGCCGCCGGATCGAAGTCGGCACGGATCACGCCCTTGCTCGGGCTGGCCCTCTTGATCTCCGCGATCACGGCAGGCAGGCCCGCTTCGACTTTCGCTTCGATGGCAGCGGCGAATCCGCGTGTATCGGGCAGATCAGCGACTCGTGCGATCAATTCCGCAAGCGGAACGCGTGTGCTTCGCTCGGCGATCTCTTCAACCTTTCGCGCGAGGATTCGATCAAGGATGTCGCTCATCAATTTCCATCTCTGATAAATTGGTAAATGTAGGAAGCGGC
>NZ_DASSYD010000164.1:0-46362 GCF_035703485.1 Dokdonella sp.
GTCAAGGTGATGATCGACGTGGTACCGATTCCCGCGGAACTCATCGAAGGCGACTATGAGAACGATCCGGGCTTCCGGATAAAATTCCAGGCCTGGCTCAATGAACGCTGGGCGCTCAAGGATGCCGCGATGATCAAGGCCAGTTGACCGAGCCTTCGACGACGAGCGTCGTGTCGCCGCCAATCCAGACCCGCGATGACGGGTCGACTTCGATCTCGATCACACCATCCCGGCCAATCTCGCGGCCCTGACTGACGCGGAAAGTCGAACCGATTTCGCCAAGTCTTTGCTGCGAATTCAGCAGGGCGGCGATGGCGGCATTGGCACTGCCGGTAACCGGATCCTCGGGGATTCCATCGGCCGGGCAGAACGCGCGCACGACCAGTCGATAATCTGCTGACTCGCTGCAGGCAAAGATCGCAAGGCCGACCGCCGAACCGGCCATGCAAAGATCCGCGATCAATGAAAGTGGCGGCTGAAAGCGACGTACCGATTCCTCGTCGGGCAGTTCCGCGACCAACCATTCCGGCCCGTTGTTGACGTGTCGACAGGAACCGCTGTCGAAGCGTTCGGTTTGCGCAAAAATCGCCGGAATCCTCGGACGCAGCTTTGCCGCCAGCTCGCGGATCGAGGCTTGCGGCGTGCAGATGCGGGTTTGCATGCGTGCCTGATCCTGGGTGACGACGACATCGAGCAGGCCGGCGGCGCACTCCTGGATCAATCGACCCTGCTTTGCTCGGACGATACCGGCTTCAACCGCGACCCAGGCAGCGCCGACGCTGGGATGCCCGGCAAACGGCAATTCCTGGCGTGGCGTGAAAATGCGTACCCGGTAGTCTGCCTGTGCTTGTGTGGATGGCAGCAGAAAGCTTGTTTCGGAGAGATTGGTCCAGTTTGCGAAGCGCTGCATGGCGGCGCCATCGAGATCGTCGGCATCAAGTACCACGGCCAGAGGGTTGCCGAACCCGGCCCGAGCGGTGAATACATCGACTTGCATGAAGCGTCGCCTGCTCATCGTGACTGATTCCATGGGAAAGACCCGAATCATGCCGGTATCGAGCGGGGAAGCCGAGTCCTGCTAGAATTCGCGCCCGGCCAGGAGGCTCCTGACAGCGTCCGGCCAGACGATTCTCAACCCACATCGTTGCAGGTATCCCCATGGGCAGAGGCCCCAGTATCGAAGGTCGCAAAAACGCGGAAGACGCGAAGCGCGGCAAGATTTTCACCAAACTCATTCGCGAGATCACGGTTGCCGCGCGCAATGGTGGCGATCCGGCGACCAATGCGCGCCTGCGCATCGGGATCGAAAAAGCGTTGTCCGCCAACATGACCAAGGACACGATCGAGCGCGCGGTCAAACGCGGCTCGGGTGCCGACGGTGCCGACAACATGGAGGAATTGCGCTACGAGGGTTACGGCCCAGGCGGTGTGGCCCTGATCATTGATGCGATGACCGACAACTCGGTTCGCACGGTGGCCGATGTGCGTCACGCCCTGTCCAAGCATGGTGGCAACCTCGGTACCACGGGTTCAGTGGCCTTCCAGTTTTCGCGAGTCGGCGAACTCGTGTTCGACACACCATCTCCGGAAGCAGAGGAAAAAATTCTCGAAGCTGCCCTGGAAGCCGGGGCCGATGACGTTGTCAATGGCGCAGGTCAGAGCACGGTTCTGTGCGCGCCGGAGAGTTTTGAAGCGGTCAAGGCGGCAATGCTTGCGGCCGGTTTCGAGCCAATCAGTGATGCCGTGGTCATGCGTCCCGAAAACCGCGTTGCGGTCGACCCTGAGGTAGCAGAGACTTTCGAAGCACTGCTCGATTGGCTCGACGAGCTCGATGACGTTCAGGAGGTCTACCACAACGCCTCGCTGCCTCAATCCACATGACAACTCCTCCCGCAGACAGACGCACGAGCAAACTCTTTCGAGGGCGTTGCATGAAGCAATTTTCCGTTCTGGTGTTGGCGGTGTTGCTCACCGCCCTGGCCGGATGTGCGCCGCCTGCCGTGCGCGATTCGACGGTTGCACAACCGCTCAAGATCGCCAGTTGGAATCTGGAGCATCTGGCGGAAAGCGATGGCCTCGGGTGTCGTCCGCGCAGCGAGGCCGATTACGCGATCCTGCGCCGCTACGCTGATCAGCTCGATGCGGATGTGATTGCGTTTGAGGAAGTCGAGAACGCAGCCGCCGCTGCACGCGTTTTTGTGCCGGATCGCTACACCATTGTCATGTCGCAGCGGCCATCCAGCGGTCGCCATGGGTTCTGCGGCCGGGATGCCACTGATGGACCGACCATCCGCGATCAAAAGGTTGGCTTTGCGGTGCGCAAGGGTGTTCCGTTCACGCGCAATCCCGACTTGAGCGAGCTTGCGATTGGCAATCCGGATCTGCGTTGGGGTGTCGATATCACCGTCAACGGCGTAAAGCCGTTGCGATTGCTTGCCTTGCATCTGAAGAGTGGATGTTCTGCCGGGGATGAGAAAACACCTTGTCCGGTTCTTTTCGATCAGATACCCGCACTGCAAAGCTGGATTGCCGCGCGCCATGCCCAGGGTATGCCGTTTGCAATACTCGGTGACTGGAACCGCCGTCTGGCGCTTGCCGACGACGTCGTATGGAAACGCCTCAACACAAGCGTGGCCTTGTTTGATGCGGCCGAAGGCAGGGGCGCAACCTGCATCAAGCGCTATCCGGACTTCATCGATCACATCGTGCTGGATTCCAGGGCGGCATCACGCCGAGTCCCTGGATCATTCGTCGAGTTTACCTATGGGGTCCCGGAGGATCAGCATCCTTCCGATCATTGCCCGATTACCTTGACGCTTGATTGATTCGGGATTCGGGATTCGGGATTCGGGATTCGGGATTCGGGATTCGGGATTCGGGATTCGGGATTCGGGATTCGGGATTGGCGGGATGCAAGGTGTCCGTTGATCCCGCCTGAGTTCAGCGCTTCAACAGATCCTTGAGGCCGGCAAAGGGATTGCTCGTCGCATCGGCTGTCTTGTCCTCGGCTGAAGTGGCGCTGCCGCCGGTGTGATCGATATAGCGTGAATGCTCGTTGTCGTGGCAGTACACGCAGAGCAGTTCCCAATTGCTGCCGTCCGGCGGATTGAAATCGTGATCGTGATTGCGATGGTGCACGGTCAGCTCCTGCAGGTTGGCGCGGGTAAACTCGCGCGCGCAACGACCACAGACCCATGGGTACATCTTGAGCGCACGCTCACGGTATCCGGCTTCACGTTGGGCCGTATTGCGTCGCGCCTCGGCAACGATTCGATCGAGCTTGTTGATGTCCATTGGCAACCCCGAATTGATGGGCGAATGGTCGCAGAGAAGCGTGCCGCAAGCCATCCCCGCGTTGCCTCGCCGGTGGGCAACGACCAGCGCGAAGATCGATCTCGATTTCGTCGAAGCTGAACCCGATCAGATGACGATTGCCAGCAAATCGGCATGTCACATTCGCTCAAGACCATAGCCTCGCCACGACGCAGCGCCCATAATCGGCGCACTATTCGACGGCTTCGAGGTGTTGTGTTGAATGCAGTTGCTTTGCTGAGCGACAGGATGTGGCGTGCCTTTTTTGCTTTGGCAATCCTGCTTGCCAGTGTTTCCTCACTGGCGGCTGCCCAAGCTGACGCCGGATCAGTCACGCGCATCAGCGCAGACGAGATTCGAGCGCGTATCGATGCCTTGCAGTCGCGGACAGATGTAGTCGCTTCCGACAAACAACTGACGCTTGAGAATCTGCAACTGGCTCTGGCTCGGCTGCAGAGTGCAGAAAGTGCGCGCAAGCTCGCCGCCGAGTATGCGCAATCACTCAAGCAGGCGCCGGAGAAGATCGCGAAACTGCAAGCCAAGCTGGAGCAACCTCACGATCCAGCGGCAGAACAGAATCAGGTCACGCCATTGACGATGAGTCCGGCCGCGGCGCAATTGCAGATGGCAGCCTTGCAGATCCGCCTGGTGTCATTGCGCGGCCAGCGGCGCGAACTGGAGGAGTCGTTGAAGTCGATGGCTTCGCGCAAGATCGAAACGCGACAGGAGCTGGCTGATCTCCGCTCGCAACTGGAAAAGAGCGCAGAGGCCGTTCCTTCTGATGCTTCCCAGATGCTGGTCGACTCGAGTCAGATCAAGGACGATGCGGTACGTCAGGATCTTTCCGCGCGGATCGAAAGAGACGAGCAGGAGATTCTGAGTCTGCCCACACGCTCAGCCATTGCCAGCGCGCAATTGAGCGTGCTCGGCCGCGAGCTGGATCAGGCTCAAGTCGATATCTCGATGCTGGGGCGGCGCATGGACGCACGAGAGCAGGAGGATTTGCATGAAAAGCTTGATCGCGGCAGAAAACTCGTTGCCGACCTGATCGACAAGCCGGAGCCCTTTCAGGCACTGGCCAGACAGACAGAAGCTTTGCGCGAAAAGATGTTCAGCATCGCCAATGAAGTGCGCAAATTGTGGTCGACGAAAGATCGCTTGCACGGCCAGCTCGAAGAAGTTTCCAGCTTGCGCAAAGACACCGAACAAATCCTCGCGTTTGGGCGGGTGGGCGAAGAATATGGCCGGTTGCTGCGCGGTATCGGCAACAAGCTTTCGTCGGAGGCGACGCTCAGCCGTCGGATTTCCAAGCGTCAGGAAACCATTGTTGACGGACGCGTCGCGCGCTTCGGCGTCGAACAGAAACTGGCTGCCGCCGATACCGGGCCCACCGCTGTCAATCGCCTGATCGAGGAGCTCGGAGATACGGCGGGCGCGGATTCGCGCGCATTGGCCGAGTCGCTGCTCAAGGGCCGTCGCGAGGCGCTTAAGGATTTGATCGAGATACGGGGCCGCCAGGTCGAAGCACTTGATGAACTCAATCAACTCGAAACCGAATTGCGTGAGCGCAGCGCACAACTGCGTCTGATGCTCGATCAGCGCTTGCTGTGGTTGCCGAGCGCTGCACCGGTCAACAGCCAGTGGGGAGCGCAGATCCTGACCGGACTGGCACAACTTGGCGCGCCGGAGAATCTCGCCACGATGCTACCCGCCGTGCGTGAATCGCTGGCGGCAAAACCCATTTTCCACGGGGCTATCGCGGCAGTGATTGTGCTCTTGCTGGGAATGCGCAGGCGCATGCTTGGCAAACTCGATCAGCTGGCAAAGCCCATCGGTACGCGGATGGATCGATTCTCACTGACGCTTTCTGCATTGTTCGTGACCATCCTGCTGGCGTTGCCTGTTGCCCTGGTGTTCGAGCTTCTTTCCCGGCTGCTCTTCGTGCCGGCCAGCCCGAGTTCGCTGCCCAGTGCATTCAGCCGGGGATTCTTCAATGTCGGCGTCGTGCTCCTTGTCCTTGGTCTGTTCCGCAACATGTGCCGACAGCGCGGGTTGTTCGCAAGTCATTTTCAGTGGGATGCGCGAGCGGTTCAGCGGCTTGGCCTTGCCTTGTGGCGATTGAGTCTCACTCTGGCACCCGCCGTGTGGCTGATTGGAGTCGCACGCGCCAGCGAAGAGCCGATCTATGCCGAGGGCATCGGCCGGCTCGGCTTGTTGATCAGTTCGGTCGCGCTGGCGATCTTTTCTCATCGCATGTTCAGTCCTCGTCGAGGGACTTTGACGAAAAGTCTTGAGCCACAAGGTTTGCTTTGGCGTACGCGATTCATCTGGCATGCGGTGCTGGTTCTGACGCCCCTGCTTCTGGCTGGCATCGCGATGGCTGGCTACAGCGTCAGTGCCAGTGAGTTGCAGGGACGCATGATCACCTCGGCCTGGGTGTTGTTGTTGGTCATCATCATGTTTCAGATCGCCATGCGTGGCGTGCTGGTGGCCGGGCGTCGTACGGCCTACAAGCAGGCCGCGGCCCGTCGTGCCAGGGAGCGAGAGGAAGAACGCGAGCGCGCGGACGAGGAAAACATCGGTGAAGGTGCGCCGGTTATCCATGAAGAGTCGGAAATCGACGTGGTGACGGTCAGCCAGCAGACGCGCGGCATTCTGCGCGCAGCGAGTCTGGTCCTGTTGGTCATGGTGTTGTGGAAGATTTGGGGCGGACTAGTTCCGGCACTCGGAATTTTCAACGATGTGGTGCTCTGGTCTAGCGTCACAGCGACTTCGGCGGGGCAGGTTGTAACTGCGGTTACGCTGGGACATATCCTGCTCGGTGTGCTCTTGCTGGTCTTGACCATCATCGCGGCGCGCAATCTCCCGGGCTTTCTTGAGGTCGTTGTGCTGCATCGATTCAATATCGACGCCGGTACACGCTATGCGTATGTGACGATTACCCGTTACGTGATTCTCGCCTTCGGCCTGGTGTTTGCCTTCAGTTTCATCGGCGCCGACTGGTCGAAGTTGCAATGGATCGTTGCTGCTCTTGGCGTGGGTCTTGGTTTCGGCTTGCAGGAGGTCGTTGCCAATTTCGTCTCCGGCATCATCATCCTGTTCGAGCGTCCGGTGCGGGTGGGTGACCTGATCACGATCGACGACACCGTCGGCACGGTGACCCGCATCAAGATTCGCGCAATCACGATCACCGATCCGGACAACTTTGAAGTGGTCGTGCCAAACAAGGCGTTTATCACCAAATCGGTCAAAAACTGGTCGCTGACCAATCCGATCACGCGGCTCGTGGTCAAGGTCGGCATCGCCTATTCCAGCGATGTCGCACAAGCGCAGCAGATCATGCTCGATATCGCAAAAGCCAACGAGCAAGTGCTCGAAACACCTTCACCCGTCGTGCTTTTTCTCGGCTTCGGTGAGAGTTCGCTCAATCTTGAGTTGCGCGTGTTTGCAGGCAGCATCGATCATCGCTTGTCGACCCTGCACAATCTCCATGTGGCGATTTTCAATGCCTTCAACGAAGCCGGTATCGAGATTCCTTTCCCGCAACGCGATGTGCACGTTCATGGGTTGCTTGCGCGGAATTCGGGCGATGGAGATGCCGATGATGATTCAAGCTCATCACCCTTGCTTCCGACGACGGGCTAGCGCCCGGCCCATTGCGACGTCATCACTTTTGAGGAGATCCGCATGTACCGATTGTTTGCTAGTGCTCTGATCGCTGCTTTGCTGCTGGTTCCCGCTTTCGCCCAGGCGGAAAAGCCGGAGGTCGAGTTCATCAACTCGGCCAAGGCCGTGACCGCCGGTTATCCGTTCTCGCAGGCGGTCCGAGTCGATCACACCTTGTATCTTTCCGGCCAGATCGGAACGGATTCGAAAACCGGAAAACTGGTCGAAGGCGGAATCGAAACGGAATCCAGACAGGCCATGCAGAACATCAAGGACCTGCTCGGTGGGCATGGTCATTCAATGGCCGATCTCGTCAAATGCACGGTCATGCTCGCCGATATCAAGGACTGGCCGGCATTCAACAAGGTTTATCGCAGCTTCTTTGATGGTCGCTATCCGGCCCGCAGTGCATTTGCCGGGAGCGGACTGGCGCTGGGCGCGCGGGTTGAAGTTGAATGCATCGCGGTAGTCGATTGAATCCATTGCCGACGGCCTGAGCGAAGACCGGGGCTGCCTCACCGTGGGTTGAGCGACGATGTCAATTCAAGGTGGATTGAAAGCCGTTCAAAGCGCGCCGCCCGGTTCCACATTCTTGAAACTGCGCGGAGTCAATGTCCGGGTCAGGCGAAACACGCCTTCGCGCACCACCCGAGTCAGCCGGATGTCGATGATCGTTGTCTCGTTGGGTGGGATCATGGGCAACAAATCCCGTACCGAGGCATGCAACTCGGCAGCCCAGTATTCGACGAAGGCCGCATCATCGCGCGGCTGGATACGCAGGCCGTAGGGCTGGCGTGGAATCAGGGCAGGGCGAGCGACTTTCCCGGGCTTCAAACCGGGAATCTCGGCGCATCCGGCCAATGCCGCATGGTTGAGGAAAAAAGTCAGATTTCCGGATCGTTTGTTGAACTGGCGATCGGTCAGAAAATTTTCCGGCAACTGGTTCGGATCGTTGTTCGGTCCCGCGGTTAGCAGAACCTTCACATCGGGTGTTCCAATCCCCTGTGAATCGATCAGTCGGAAAATCACCATCGAGCGCGGATCGTGGATGTACTCGCGATCGGGCAGCACCGGTACTTTTTCGACTTCGAGACGATTGCCGACATCCTGGCGCGCGGCATTCTCGGTCGCGAAGGCCTGACATAGCGACGCATAGGCATCGGCGTCGCTGATCTTCAGGCAGCGCAGGATGGCATCAACGCTGACATGGGCGATGTCATCGTTGTGCACGCTACGCATGATGCCTTTCGATTCACCGGAATGAGATGCGCCGGCGATGATCTTGAATGCGGTGGTAGCGGAACGTTTCGAAGAAACCTTGAGCAGGCTGCGCAGGCGCTTGCGTGCCGACGGCAAGGCCTCGCCCGGTTCGACAGCGGGTTGTTCGAGCACGATATGGGTTGCGTTGAGATTGGCCGCCGCCAGGCGGACAACGCCATCGGAGCCGATCTCGCCGGTGTACGGATTGACGAAGTCGTAAAGCTTTCGGTCGATCGTGTCGCCACTCAATACAAACTGGAAGAGCGGATTCGTACCACGTGTCAGCTTCAGTTTCGGGTAGTCGTCGATCCAGCGCAAATTCAATGCAGTGGCTTCGGGACTGCCGAGTTCGAGCCAGTCAAGCACGCCTTGTCCCGGCTCGACGCCATCGAACCAGCTCTTGATCGCGGCCAGGCGGGTCTTGCCGAGCTGTGCAAGAGCCGATCCAAAATTGGCCGGAGCAAGCATGATCAGATGGCTCATCGGGCATTCGGCGAGCAGCTTGGTTTGCACGAAATAGCGATCCAGCCAATCTCGAACGACCGGGCCGCCAGTCGAATGGGTAATGCAGACAAAGCGCCGATTCGCGCCGGCGTCTTTCAAGACCGCGCCGAGCGCCGCGTTGAAGGCGCGTGAAATATCCGCGATTCGCACTTCGTCGCGGAAGCTGACGTACTGGCCGAGGTAGATGTGCTGGACGTCGAGCTTTGGTCCGGCAGTCTTCGCAGCCTCTGCAATGAGCCGCGCAGGCAATTCGCCGTAAGTGTCGGTATTGGTGACACTCCAGCCGTGAACAAAAATAACCAGCAATGCAGGCATGATCAGACTCCTTGTCGAAAAATGCCGGCATTCCTGCATTCAAGCCACAAGCGATCCGGCCGCCGCGTGCATTGGAACGCCGCGTTGGTGTCATTGCAAGGTTTTATCAATGTGAGACAAGCTCAAGTGAACGCACGGACCTGATCGGTGCAGATCATCATGCGCTGGCGGCAGCCGCGCGAATCCGGGAACATGGCGTGATGATCCCCAAGGAACAACCATGACCACGACCCCCGATCTCTGCGACACGTTCCCGAACCAGATCAAGACCGCCGACCCGATCTTCCGCAGCTATGGCGGTCGCGATTTCTTCGGCGGCCAGATCGCGACCATCAAGTGTTTCGAGGACAACTCGAAGGTTAGGGAGGTGGTCAAAACGCCGGGGCACGGCAAAGTCCTCGTTGTCGATGGCGGCGGTTCGCTGAGACGCGCGCTTCTCGGTGACCAGCTCGCCCAGCAAGCGGTCAGCAACGGTTGGGAAGGAATTCTCATCAACGGCTGTCTGCGCGACGTGCAGATCATCGCCACCCTCGATATTGGTGTGCAGGCCCTCGCCAGCCATCCAATGAAAACCGAAAAACGCGGCCTTGGCGATATCGATCAACCGGTCACGTTTGCGGGCCTGACATTCGAACCAGGTGCGTGGCTCTACGCCGATGCCAACGGCATCATCATCTCCGAACAAAGGCTTGTAGTCAGCTAGCCTTTACAGCGAAAGCGTGCGCCCACCATCGACCGGCACATTGATGCCGTTGACATAGCCTGCCGCGGGTGATGCCAGGAAGGCGATGACGCCGGCGATTTCGCTGGCTTCGGCGAAGCGGCGCAGGGGGACATTGGCGAGCATGCCTTCGGCGATTTTTTCTTCACTGTTGCCTGAGGCTTTGGCGCGGTCGGTGAGGATCTGCTTGAGGCGTTGGGTGCGTGTATAGCCGGGCAGGACGTTGTTGACCGTGATGCCGTGCGGGCCGAGTTCGCCGGCGAGCGTTTTCGACCAGCTGGCAACGGCACCGCGGATTGAATTGGAGACGCCTAGGTTGCGAATCGGTTCCTTTACTGAGGTCGAGATCACATTGACGATGCGACCATAACCGCTGCCCTGCATGCCCGGAAGAATGGCTTGAAGAATGGTTTGTGCGGCGATCAGGTGCTGGTTGAATGCAGTCAGGAATTCTTCGGCCGATGCCGAGTTGGCTGGGCCCCCGGGTGGGCCACCGGTGTTGTTGATGAAGATGTTGATGGCGCCGTTGTTGGCGACCGCCTCAAGCTTCGCACGGAGTTCGGCGTGATTGCGCATGTCGACCGCGACGTAGCCATGTTTCTGCGCGCTGTTGATGCGCGGCAGTTCGGCGACGACTTTTTCCAGCGATTCGGCCGAACGGGCGAGGACAGTGACATCGGCACCTAGCGTGGCGAGCTCATGTGCAGTCGCACGACCAATGCCCTGGGAGGCGCCACAGACGAGGGCATGTTTGCCGAGGAGTTGGAGATTCATGGGTTTGCCCTTGCTGGTTGATTGTCCGACTTCGTCATTAGCTCCAAATCTCCGCGCTTCGCCTGGAGTTCAACTCACTCGGTCCGGGCAGAAGTGAGCGGCTTTTTGCTACTGAATGCGCGCGAGCTTCTGCACCATCATCGAGAGCAGTTCTTCTTCATCTTCGGCTCGAGGCGGTTCGACGGATTCGAGATCAAATCCCATGATCGCTGCATCCTCTTCGTCGAGGCCGTCAAAAGCGCGGAACTCAGCGTCGAGCAAGGCCATGCGTGCGTGTTGCTCGTCATCGTAGCGAGGGCGTTCACCGCTGCAATCGAAGATTTCGGCGATGCCGGAATCGAGCATGTTCAAGCGCGCCCACACCAGGGTGTCGCCAACGATGGCGACCCACCACTGACCATCGTTCTCGAATTCAACTTCGATGTCGATTTCGTCACTCATATGCCTCTACCACCGATTGCTGCGGAGATGATCGCCGAGATACCACCAATCAGGATCGCCCAGGAGCCAATGAAGCCGAGACGCGCAAGACCGGTCAGGGATTTATCCTTCAGCGACCGGTAACGTCGAGCCAGAAACCAGCCAAACGCGCGCGGCGTAAACATGAAGCCGCCAAGGCGGGCACGCTCTTCAGCATGATGATCGCGCAGATGGACGGTGACCATCACCCAGGTCATCAGGTAGGTGGTCAAGCCGGCGACAAAAGCACCGAGACCGAGCAGCAACAGAAATTCGCGGGCTAGTGACATCAGAATTCCGCGTGGCCGGGAACGCGTGGGTAGGGGATTGCATCACGGATGTTGGACAGCCCGCAGACGTACACAACGAGACGCTCGAAGCCGAGCCCGAAACCGGCATGGGGCACGCTGCCATAGCGTCGGAAATCGCGATACCAGTTGTAGTGGGCAGGATCGAGACCGAACTGCTGCATGCGCGTGTCGAGTACGTCGAGACGTTCCTCACGCTGGGCTCCGCCGATAATCTCGCCGATACCGGGGGCGAGGACGTCCATGGCGGCGACGGTGCGGCCATCATCGTTGAGGCGCATGTAGAACGCCTTGATCTTTTCCGGATAGTTGACCACGACGACCGGTCGGCCGACATGTTCCTCGACCAGGTAGCGTTCGTGCTCGGTTTGCAGATCAATACCCCATTCGACCGGGAACTCGAATTTCTTGCCGGATTTCTTGAGGATCTCGACCGCGTTGGTGTAATCGATCTTCTCGAACGGTGCGTTGATGAAGGCTTCAAGTCGGGACACAGCGGTCTTCTCGACGCGTTCGGCAAAGAACGCCATGTCGTCCGGGCGCTCGTCAAGCACGGCCTTGAAGACGAATTTGAGCAGTTCCTCGGCGACGCGAGCGTGTTCATCGAGATCGGCGAACGCGATCTCGGGTTCGATCATCCAGAATTCGGCGAGATGGCGGGCGGTGTTCGAGTTTTCGGCGCGAAAGGTCGGGCCGAACGTGTAAACCTTGCTCAAGGCCAGGCAGTAACCCTCGACATTGAGCTGGCCGGACACGGTCAGAAACGCATCCTTGCCAAAGAAATCCTTGCGCGTATCGATCGTACCCTTGTCCGTGCGCGGCAGGTTCATCAGATCGAGCGTGGATACGCGGAACATCTGGCCAGCGCCCTCGGCATCGGAGGTGGTGATGATCGGCGTATTCACCCAGCAATAGCCGTTCTGGTCGAAATAGCGATGGATCGCCGATGCGAGCGTATGCCGAACGCGGGAGATCGCGCCAAACAGGTTGGTGCGTGGGCGCAGATGAGCGACTTCGCGCAGAAACTCCAGTGAGTGCGGTTTGGGCTGGATTGGGTAGGTTTCCGGATCCTCGACCCAGCCGACGACTTCGACGGCGCTGGCCTGCAACTCGAAACCTTGTCCCTTGCCCTGTGAAGCGACCAGTTCGCCGGTTGCGATGACCGAGCAGCCCGCGGAAAGGTGCTGCACTTCATCGGCATAGTTGGCCAGCGAATCGGGTGCGACCACCTGGATCGAAGCAAAGCACGAGCCATCACTGACATTGATGAATGACAAGCCGGCCTTGGAATCACGACGGGTTCGCACCCAGCCGCGCACGCTGACACGGGTGCCGGCGGAAAGGGTGCCACTCAAGGCCTGTTTGACGCTGACGACAGACATGCTTTAGATCGCTCCGGAGGATCGTGGTCGGGGATCCGCCGGGCGGATCGCTGGAAGCCGGACATAATAGCTGATAGCCGTGGATTCAGGCGCATGTCGGGTCGACAACTCTTCCGGCTCGTCATCACCGTGAATGCCGGAATCCATTGTTGCGCCGATGCGGCAAGGTCAAGGAATACGATCAGCCCTTCGGCTGTTGAGAAGCGCTTCCGGCATTCGCCGAGATGACGGCCAATCAGTACGCGACTTGTAGGCAGCATGCTGTGCAGGGGAAATGTGGTTACAAGCAAGGTGCCAGCAGAGGGTGCAGCCGGCCAGTACCCTTGAATCCTGATCCACAGCCAAGATGTGAGAGAACACAGCGGTGTTAGACTCCTCCGCACACCAGCTACGAGGCGATATGTCCGAACCGATGACCATCCAGCTTTCCGCCGCCGCTCTCGAGCGCATGCACCGTTTCCTTGCCCAGGATCCTGCGGCGATTGGTGTGCGTTTCGGAATCAAGCGTACCGGCTGCTCGGGCTATGCCTATACCGTCGATCTGGCCCGTGACGTGGCCGAGAACGACAGTGTGTTCGATCACGATGGTATCCGCGTGCTGGTTGATGCGAAGGCGCTGCCATTCGTCGAGGGCACCGAAATCGATTTCAAGCGCCAGGGGCTTAACGCGGCGTTTGTCTTTCGCAACCCGAATGCAACCGGCGAATGTGGTTGTGGCGAAAGCTTTACCGTGGACGTGAAGGCCTGATTGCATCGCGGCCCATTCGACCGGCCTGGTTGGATCTCTCCAGTGTCGATTGAGATGGCTTGCGGCGATGCTCCGACGGCCCCGTTGATTTTTCGGATTTCGCAACCACGTATCCGATCCATCCAAAGCGAGGTACCGAAATGCTTACATTGAACGTGCGTGGATTGCCGCGCGAAACGACTGAAGCTTCCTTGAATGAGATGTTCGAGAAGTTTGGTCGGGTGCACAAGCTGAAGATGGCGATGGACCCGTTCAAGAACGAATGCAAGGGTTTCGCCGAGCTGGCCATGGAAGGGCATGAGGCACGCGCTGCAATCGCCGGCCTTGATGGCAGCTTTCAGGAAGGCGGCACCTTGCGCGTCGGACTCGCCAGCGCGCGCCCGGCACGTGGCGGACGGCGCTGATACTCGTCCTCTGATTCCGGAATCCGTGAATGCGATTTCCCGATCTGCGCATCGGCGTAGTGATCAGCCTGATGACGGCGCTGGCGGCATGTTCGCGAACGCCGGCACCGCCCCCAGTCGCTGCGGATCAGGCTGAGGTCTCTCCAGCGCCAACCTCCAGTGCCAGGGTCTCATCGACTGCCTTCCTGCGCGGCTATTACGAGGCGAGGGAAGGGGGTTTGTTCACTGCCTGCGGCGAAACTTCGCGTCGCCAGGTCACCTCGATTGATGAAGCGACAGCGGCTGCGCTGGCCAAGGCCAACGCAAACCTCGATCGTCCACGATTTCTCATGGCCGAAGGCAATCTTTCCGGCAAGGCAGATGTCGAAATCGGGCGATTCAATCTGATTTCCGGCGATGCCTGGACCTGTGACTCCCGAATCGATGATGTCGTACTTGCGGCGCGGGGTACGGATGTCTTGTGGAGCCTTGAAGCGACGCCCGCGGCCATCTCCTTTGTACCCGCCCCGGGCAGAGCGCCCGAAGTTCATGGGTTTGCAGGCCTTGAAGCCAGTTCAGACGGACTGGCCCTGAGCGCAGCCGATACCGGGTTCAGTGCCAGTTTGCATGCCGGTTCGTGTATCGAAGCGATGACGGACACCACCTACGGTTGGTCAATTCGGGTGTTGGACAAAGGGCAAACCTTCGATGGCTGCGCATGGCGCGGGCTGGCCGCACCTTGAGGCATCCGCACGATTCATGAATGCTGACGACGTTGCCGATCATGATTTCAATTCGATCAGGGTACGCTCCGATGATGGCGCGGAAGCCGATCTCGACCTGATCTGCCCGACGACTGCAGCGCTTGGCGTGCTTTGGCTACCGGCATTGGGCGTCACTTCACGCCATTACCGCGCGTTCGCCCGGGCATTGGCCAGCGAAGGGTTCGCCGTCGCGCTGCTGGAGTGGCGTGGAGCAGGATCAAGCAGCCTGCGCGCCGCGCGTGACTGCAACTGGGGTTACCGGGAATTGCTCGAAGACGATATTCCGGCCAGCCTGGAGGCTGCACGCAAGGCACATCCACAGCTTCGCTGGGTCGTTGGCGGCCATAGTCTGGGCGCGCAACTCGGTGCCCTGTTCGCAGCCATGAGGCCAGATGCGCTTGAAGGGTTCGCCTTTGCCGCAAGCGGGTCCCCTTACTGGAGAACCTTTACCGGCAAGATGCGTTGGCTTCTGCGAAGCGTTCCATGGCTGGTTGCGGTAGCAACGGCGGTGTGCGGCTACTACCCGGGAAAACGTCTCGGTTTCGCCGGTCGTGAAGCCAGCCAACTGATGCGCGACTGGGCACGCAGTTCGAAAGCAGGGTGCTACGAGAGCTATTTCGAAGGCACCGATTCAGAGCGTGCGCTGGCGAAGTTCGGGAAACCTGTTCTTGGTATCCGGCTCAGCGATGATCGCTTGTGTCCGGAAGAGTCCTTCAACTGGCTGCTGAAAAAATTCCACGACGCGCCAGTCGAACGTGTTTTGCTAACACCCGAAAACTTCTCTTCTGCCGTCGCCGATCATTTCTCCTGGTTGAAAGACCCGCAACCTGTTGCCGAATGCTTGGCGAAGTGGTTGCGTGAGCTGCAATCACGCGATGCGAGCACATCCGCTCCAGCGCCAATGAATAGAACGGGATAGATCCAGGAGTCTGCATGCGCTTGTTCGATCCATTTCCCTTGCGCGATGCGACGATGCGCAATCGAATCGCGGTTTCACCGATGTGTGAATACTCGGCCATCGACGGCGTTCCCCAGCCCTGGCATCTGGTCCATCTCGGCAGCCGCGCGGTTGGTGGTGCGGGTCTGGTGCTGGCCGAAGCGACGGCGGTCGAGGCGCGCGGGCGCATTTCGCCGGCGGATACCGGAATCTGGAATGAAGAGCAGGCGCTGGCCTGGATGCCGATGATCGAATTCATGCGATCACAGGGTGCGGTGTCAGGTATCCAGTTGGCTCATGCCGGTCGCAAGGCGAGCACAGCGCCGCCGTGGGCCGAGAACACAAAAGTCGAAGTGGGTGAAGGCGGCTGGACGCCGGTTGCACCGTCTGCATTGGCCTATGCAGATGACTACCCGCAACCCGAAGCGCTGGATGAGGCGGGAATCGACGATGTCGTTGAAGCATTTCGTTTGGCAACGCGGCGATCGGTCGACTGTGGCTTTGGCCTCATCGAAATCCATGCAGCGCATGGCTATCTGCTGCATCAGTTCCTCTCGCCGCTGAGCAATCGTCGCAAAGATCAGTGGGGCGGATGTTTCGAGAACCGGATTCGCCTGACCCGCAAAGTTGTCGCGGCGGTGCGCTCGGTGATGCCGACAGGCATGCCCCTGCTGGTGCGGATATCGGCGACCGACTGGGTCGAGGATGGCTGGGATATCGAACAAAGCGTCGAGTTGTCGCGAATTCTCAAAGGCGAGGGCGTCGATTTGATCGATGTCTCCAGCGGCGGCCTGTCGCCCGAGCAATCAATCACGTTGGGGCCGGGCTATCAGGTGCCGTTCGCTGCGCGGATTCGGAGTGAAGCCGGAATTGCTACCGGCGCAGTCGGGTTGATTACCGAGCCAAAGCAGGCCGAAGCCATTATCGCCGCGGGAGAGGCCGACATGGTTCTGCTTGCGCGTGAGTTGTTGCGTGATCCGTATTGGCCGCGACGCGCAGCAAGGGAACTCGAGGTCGAGATCGAGGCGCCGAGGCAATATGCGCGAGCCTGGTGATCAAAGCGCTCAGGGCAACGCTGATCAAGTGGTGCAATCGTCACGACACCTGTCTGCGTGCAGATCGCGGCGCGCTGACGCAATCGTTCGAGTTTGATTCGGCGCGGGCTCGTCGTATGCTGGGGCTCGCACAATCGGGTTGGAGAACACCATGAATCAACCTGCCACTGAAAGCATCGCGGCAAAACGCTACGCGAGCTTCCGCGAGTTCTATCCGTTCTATCTTTCCGAGCATGCCAATCGCAGCTGCCGACGGATGCATTTCATCGGCACATCGCTGGTCATCGGCGTGGTCGTTGCCGCAATCGTGCAGCGCGATCTACGCTGGCTGCTGCTGGCACCGGTCGCAGGCTACGGATTTGCCTGGGTAGGTCATTTCGTCTTCGAGAAAAACCGCCCCGCGTCGTTCAAGCAGCCGCTTTACAGTTTTATCGGCGACTGGGCCATGTACTGGGACATCCTGCGTGGACGGATCAAGCTCTGACACGTTCGATCAGAATTGCGCATGAGCAATGACTCCGGCGTACGCCTCGACATCTGGCTGTGGGCGGCACGATTCTTCAAGACCCGCAGCCTCGCCAAGCAGGCCATCGAAGGCAGCAAAATCGAAGTCAACGAGGCTGCGGCCAAACCGGCCCGCGTGATCCATGTCGATGACCAGCTTCGCATCACGCGTGGCATTGAACGATTTTCGATTCGCGTCACCGCGATCAGCGCCGTGCGTGGACCGGCAAGCGTCGCCCAAACGCTGTACGAGGAGTCTGCCGAAAGCCTGGCGACGCGCGAAAGCGAGCGCGAAATGCGGCGCCTGACCGGGGCCGGATTCGATCACCCGCAGAAACGACCGGACAAGCACTCGCGCAGATTGTTGCGCGAGTTCAAGGAACGAAACAGCTGACAACTTGCGCTAACGTCGGCGACTTGTAGAGTCGTTGGCGTGATTGAATGCGATCAGCGCCGCACGCCCGGCTAATCGAGAATACCTCTGATTCGGATCAACTCGAGGGAGTGCAGATTGTGCGAGGCTTGGACTGCGCCAAGACGTGCGCGTGTCCGTTGTAGTCAGATTCAGATGGCCAACTCAAGAGAGCACCGGAAGAATCGCGCATGAATGTGACGCGACCTCCATCAATCGGCAATCTTCGTGGTCTCGACGCGGGCGAGGCTGCGCGGCGGCTGGCCGCGAATGGTCCGAACATGCTGCCCGGAAGCAGTCCCAAGTCCCTGCTCAAGATCGTTGCCGGTGTTCTGGTCGAACCGATGTTCCTCATGCTGCTGGTTGCCGGCGGCCTCTATCTGGCTCTTGGCGATACCGCCGAGGCGATTTTTTTGCTGACCTTCGTGTTTGTCGTCATCGGCATCACCCTGGCCCAGGAGCGCAAGACCCAGCGCGCGCTGGAATCGCTGCGCGACCTGTCGGCGCCACGCGCCCTGGTCATGCGCGATGGCGAGGAAGTGCGCATCCCGGGCCGCGATGTGGTGGTCGGTGATCTGCTTGTCCTGCATGAAGGCGATCGCATTGCGGCCGATGCGACGCTGATCGATGGCCAGCTTGATGCCAATGAGTCGCTGCTGACCGGCGAAGCGGTGCCGATGACCAAGTTGCCGGGAACCGGCGAAAACCGGTTGTTTGCGAGCACCCTGGTGACGCGCGGCATCGGCCTGGCGGAAGTCACCGCGACGGCGACAGCGACGGCGGTTGGCAAGATCGGCGAGGCGCTGGCGGCGACCGAGGAGCCGCCTTCGGGCTTGCAGCAGGCTTCGCGCCGGCTGGTGCGCAACCTGACCATCGGCGGCCTGACTCTGGCGACACTCTATTTCCTCATCAACTGGTTGTGGAATGCGCAAGGCCTGCTGGAAAGCCTGCTCGCCAGCATCGCTCTGACCATGGCCATCCTGCCCGAGGAAATTCCGGTCATCCTGACTGTGTTCCTCGCTATCGGTGCGTGGCGGATCTCGCAACGCAAGGTGCTGACACGACGCGTGCCGGCGGTCGAGGCACTCGGTGCAATTTCGGTGCTGGCAGTGGACAAGACCGGCACCCTGACCGAAAACCGCATGCAGGTCGCCGAGTTGCATCTGGAGGACGCGACCTTCGTCCACGAGGGCGCTGACGAGCTCGTCGAGACGTTCCATGAGGTGGTTGAGTTCGCCATGCTGGCGACACCGGCTGATCCCTTCGATCCGATGGAGAAGGCGATCCAGAAGTTCGGCCTGCACTGGCTGACCGGTACCGAGCATGTGCACGCGGAATGGTCGCCCGATTTCGAGTACGGATTGTCGCCCGACATTCTGGCGATGACGCGGGTGTTCCCGATCGGCGCGAGTTCGCAGCACATGCTGGCAACCAAGGGCGCTCCCGAAGCGGTGGTCGATCTGTGTCATCTGGACAGTGCCCGCGCACAAGGCATCCTCGATCAGGCCGAGAGCATGGCCGCGCGCGGCCTGCGCGTGCTCGGTGTCGCGCGTGGACGCTGGCAGGGCAAGACGCCACCGCGCAGCCAGCATGATTTTGATTTCCAGTTTCTCGGCCTGCTTGGCTTTGTCGATCCGCCGCGACCGGATGTGCCGGCAGCGATCGCCGAATGTCGCGCTGCCGGCATCCGCATCATCATGCTGACCGGCGATCATCCGGCGACGGCCATGGCCATCGCCGACGAGGTCGGTCTCAGCGAGCGGCCGGACGTCATCACCGGTGCCGAGATCGATACCCTCGATGATCAAACCCTGCGCGAACGTCTGCGCCATGTCGATGTCTGCGCGCGTTTGCAACCGGTGCAGAAATTGCGCCTCGTGCGCCTGCTGCGCGAGGATGGCGAGGTGGTTGCGATGACCGGTGACGGGGTCAACGATGCGCCGGCGCTGAAGGCCGCCGATGTCGGCATCGCCATGGGCAAGCGCGGCACCGATGTCGCCCGCGAATCGGCGGCGCTGGTCCTGCTTGATGACAGTTTTGCCAGCATTGTCGCGGCGATCCGCCAGGGCCGGCGGATTTACGACAACATCACCAAAGCGACCCGTTTCGTTTTCGCCGTGCACATGCCGATCATCGCGCTGACCCTGATTCCGTCGCTGCTGCACTGGCCAGTCATTCTGATGCCCGTGCATATCGTGCTGCTGGAACTGCTGATCGATCCGGCCTGCTCGATCGTATTCGAGGCCGAGCCGGAAGCCGAGGACATCATGCAGCGCCCGCCTCGTGCGTTGATCTCATCGCCGTTCGCCGCCGGCAATATCGGCATCGCTGTCATCCAGGGCATCGGCGCGGCGATTCTCCTGCTGATCGGCTACGGCGGCATGCTCGGTCTCGGCATTGATGCCTCGCAAAGCCGCACAACGATCTTCATCGCGCTCGTTCTCGGGCTGTTCGCCCTGATCCTGGCCAATCGCCATCCGGATCATTCCCTGCTGGCACACAGCGCATTGCGAAATCGCTGGCTGCGACCGATGTTCATCGGCATCGTGCTGGTGCTGACCCTGGCCATCGGCGTGCCCTATCTGCGTGATGTCATGGGCCTGGCTTTGCCTGCGTGGACCAGTCTGGGCGGTGCGGCGATCCTGCTGGTGGTGACTTTTTTCTGGCTGGAGGGGCTGCGTTTGGCGCTGCGCCTGTTTGGTCGTTCGCCGTTGTCATCCGTTTCCAGAGAGGCTCCATGAGCCGCTAGTTTGCAAGAGCCTGACTTCGCAAAATGCAATGGCTAGCGATGCCGGCGATGGTCAGCCAAACCCCGCTGCGCAAAATCATTGCAAACAAGGTGCGTTGCTCCCAGCTGCCACCCGATCCGATGTGAAAGAGGAAAATGGAAAATATCAGCAAGGTCGCTGCGCAAATGGCGATAGCCAGGCGTGCCGCCCAGCGTTGCCGCCACCAGAGACCTGCGCCGGCGACAACATAGGCGAAGCCGGCGAGGAAGTTGAACCAGAGTACAAACGGCACGTAGTGACCGGCGGCAGCACGCGCTGCATCGCCACCGAACAACACTGTGCCGCCTTCCTTGACCGTAAGCAGACCGAAGGCGATGGCGAGGATGGAGATCGCCATGATCCAGACATCACGGCGGGTTCGTTGCGTGTTCATGCGTGTCGATTCAATCGTGGGTCAGCGGCTTGTCGGTGAACAAATAATCCTTCAACTCTTTCGAGAATGTGGGATCACGTCGACGAATCCATTCGAGCAGCATCGATGCATGCTCTTTCTCCTCATCGCGGTTGTGCTCAAGGATTTTCTTCAGGGTTTCATCACCACAGGCATCGCAGCGCTGGTTGTACCAGTCGACGGCTTCAAGCTCTTCCATCAACGAGACGATGGCCCGGTGCATGTCGCGGGTTTCCTGCGACAGGGTTTCAAAAGGTTCGTGGTAGCCGACGCTGGACATGGGTGTTTCTCCTTTGGAGGGGTGAAGGTTTCGCGACTGTTACCTTAAGGCAACGCTGATCAAGTGGCGCAATCGTCACGACGCCTGTCTGCGTGCAGATCGCGGCGCGCTGGCGCAGATGCACTGGCCGTGCTTCAAGCCAGCGCAACAAGGAGCTGCGCGCAGACAGGTGTCGCCTAACCGATTGTTTTTGTTCAAACAGGTGGCATCCAGAAGGTCCGCCAGCCGCACCGCGCGGCTCGTCAAGGCAACCAGCCTTCACTTCGCCACGCAGCACGACCGGCGAACCTTCTGAATGCCATGACGGTTGGGCCACTTGATCAGCGTTGCCTTGAGTATTTGATCGTGACGCCAGATTTCCACCACTGGCACCACGCCTCCGATGACGAAGCCATCGATCGCAACTACGCCGCACACTTCGCATTCATCGACTATCTGTTTGGCACGGCGGTCAAGGCTGATCGCAAGTTGCCGAATCAGTATGGCGTGGTCGGTGATTACATGCCGGATGGCTTCGTCGCCCAGCAGATGTTTCCGTTCCGGGCCCGAGCGGATCCCTGAGGCCGACCAGGGTTAAGGCAACGCTGAACAAGTGGCGCAATCGTCACGGCACCTGTCTGCGTGCCCTGGACTGCGGCAGAAGGTATCGAGGGGGTCGGCATAGGCCGATGCTTGCGGGTAGAGTTGCATTCTCATCCCAGAAGATGGCGCGGACGATGCAAATCAACGGCTTGTTCCCGGTTCCGTTCGGACACGATCACCATCCCGATGCTGCGCGCCTGAATGCCGCATTGCGCACATTGTTCCTTGCGCGCGAGAGTGAAGGGCGACGCCACGCCAATCCTGGCCCGATCACGCTGCGCAACGAACAGGTCTTCGAAAGTCATTTCCAGCTGTTTTCCTGGCCCGAGCGCGAGATTGTCGAACTGCGCGAATTCTGCCTGTCGCGAGTCGCCCGTATCGCCGGCGAGCTGAATGGCTACGATGTCAATCAACTCGCGCGCCTTGATATCAAGACCGACGCCTGGTTTCACGTCACTCGTCGCGGTGGTTTCTTCGGCGTACACAACCATCCGCTGGCGAGCTGGTCCGGTGTCTATTGCGTAAGTGCCGGCCAGAATGACGCCAATCAGCCCGACAGCGGCCTGCTCAACTTCATCCACCCGCATATCGGCCAATCCATGTATCTCGATGCCGGCAACGAGCGCTTCAAGGAACCCTTCGGCATCCAGAACTTCGGCCTGTCGCTGCAACCTGGCCAACTCGTTCTGTTCCCATCGTGGCTATTGCACCAGGTGCTGCCTTTCTACGGCGAAGGCGAGCGCATCTCGGTCGCGTTCAATTGCTCGATGAGCCTGGGTTGAGGCTAGTTGTGCCGAATACCGAAAGGCCTCGCCCCTGAAGCGGCTCCTACAGGGTAGCGGGAAGTCGCTTTTGCTTGACCCCATTCCCGACTCCCCACTCCCAAATCCCCGTTTCTGGCTTGATCCCGTTCCCGACTCCCCACTCCCGACTCCCTTTGCAAGGGCGCTGCCTGCTAAAATCCCGGGTTTGCCGGAATCCCTGCCGGCCACGTTCTGGCGCGCCGTTTGCCGCCATTGAGGTTCATCGCATGTCCGTCCCCGCCAGCGCGCTTTCGCCAGCCATCGATACCGAGTACACACTCGATCATAAATACACGCGCCGCGAAGGCCGCATCTACCTTTCCGGTGTGCAGGCCCTGGTGCGCCTGCCGCTGATGCAGCAGATGCGCGATCGCGCCGCCAACCTGAATACGGCGGGCTTCATATCCGGCTATCGCGGCTCGCCGCTGGGCGGTTTCGACCTTGAGCTGTGGAAGGCCAAGCAGCACCTGAAATCTTCCAATATCGAGTTCATCCCGGGTCTCAACGAAGACCTTGGCGCGACCATGGTCTGGGGTACCCAGCAGACCAATCTGTTCGAAGGCGCCAAGTACGACGGCGTGTTTTCGATGTGGTACGGCAAGGGTCCCGGTGTTGATCGCTGCGGCGACGTGTTCAAGCACGGCAACGCCGCCGGCACCTCGAAGTTTGGTGGCGTTCTCGCCCTGGCCGCAGATGACCATGCCTGTCGCTCCTCGACCCTGCCGCACGGTTCGGAGCTCGAATTCGTATCGGCGATGATGCCGATCCTGAATCCGGCCGGGGTCCAGGACATTCTCGACATGGGCATGCTCGGCTGGGCCATGTCGCGCTTCACCGGGCGCTGGGTCGGCTTCAAGACCATTGCCGAAACGGTCGAATCCTCGGCCTCGGTCAACGTCAATCCGCACCAGCTCGACATCCTCATGCCCGAGGATTTCATCCTGCCCGAAGGCGGCTTGAATATCCGCTGGCCGGATCCGCCGCTGAATCAGGAAATGCGCCTGCACCAGTACGCCGTGCAGGCGGCGACGGCATTTGCGCGCGTCAATCGCATCGACCGCATCGTGCTCGATTCGCCAAAGGCACGTCTCGGCATCGTCACCACCGGCAAGAGCTACCTCGATGTGCTGCAGGCGCTTGAATACCTCGGCATCGACGCGAAGGACGCGCGCGAGATCGGCATCCGCGTGTACAAGATCGGCATGACCTGGCCGCTCGAACCGATCGGCATCCGCGAATTCGCCGATGGCCTCGAAGATGTCATCGTGGTCGAGGAAAAGCGTTCCTTCATCGAATCGCAGATGAAGGAATACATGTACAACTGGACAACGCGTCCGAGCGTGGTCGGCAAGTACGACGAGGAAGGCAACTGGGTGCTGCCCTCGACCAACGAACTGACCCCGGCGATGATCGCGCTGGTCATCGCCAAGCGCCTGTCGCGCTTTTTCTCCAGCGAGGCGATCCGCTCGCGCGTGGCCTGGATCCAGGCCAAGGAGCAGGAACTGACCCTGCCGCGGGCGAATTTCCCGCGTGCCGCGCACTACTGTTCGGGTTGCCCGCACAACACCTCGACCGCGGTGCCGGAAGGCTCGCGTGCGCACGGCGGCATCGGTTGCCACTACATGGTCACCTGGATGGACCGCAGCACCGACACGTTCTCGCACATGGGTGGCGAAGGCGCGACCTGGTGCGGTCAGGCTCCTTTCACTGAAACGAAACATATTTTCCAGAACCTCGGCGACGGCACCTATTTCCACTCCGGTTCACTGGCGATCCGCCAGGCAATCGCGGCCAAGGTCAACATCACCTACAAGATCCTCTACAACGACGCGGTCGCGATGACCGGCGGCCAGCCGGTCGACGGCACCCTGACCGTGCCCGACATCGCCCATCAGATGCGTGCCGAAGGCGTGCAGGCGATTGTCGTCGTCTCCGATGACATCGAGAAATGGTCGCGCCCGGAAATCTTCCCGGCCGGCGTCGAGTTCGTTCATCGCGACGAACTGGATGCCTTGCAGAAGCGCATGCGCGAGATCCCCGGCACCTCTGTACTGATCTATGACCAGACCTGCGCCACCGAGAAGCGTCGTCGGCGCAAGCGCGGCAAGCTCGAAGATCCGAAGAAGCGCGTGTTTATCAACACCCTGGCCTGCGAAGGTTGCGGTGATTGCGGCGAAAAATCCTTTTGCGTGTCGGTACTGCCGAAGGCGACCGAATACGGACGCAAGCGCGAGATCGATCAATCCGGTTGCAACAAGGATTACTCCTGCGTGAAGGGCTTCTGCCCGAGCTTCGTCACCGTCCACGGCGGTGGCCTGAAAAAGACCAAAAAGGCCGCGTCGGGTGAAGTCGATTTCGGCAGCCTGCCGATGCCGACATTTGCCGCGGACTTCGAGCGTCCGTGGAATATCCTCGTCACCGGCATCGGTGGTACCGGCGTGGTCACCATTGGCGCACTGATCGGCATGGCCGCGCATCTTGAGGGCAAGGGCAGCACCGTGCTCGATCAGACCGGTCTGGCCCAGAAGGGCGGCGCGGTCACCTGCCATCTGCGTATTGCCAAGGATCCGACTGACATTCACGCCGTGCGCATTGCCGCCGGTGAAGCGGATCTCGTGCTCGGTTGCGACATGGTCGTGGTCAACGATTACTGGGCACTGTCGAAGATTCGCGCCAGGCGCTCGAATGTTGTCCTCAATACCTACGAGGCGATGCCGGGCACGTTCACGATGAAGCCGGACCTGCAGTTCCCGGCGCAGAAGATCATCGATGCCGTGCGCACCGCACTCGAAGGCGACGAACCCGAATTGATCGACGCCACCCAGCTCGGTACCGCCCTGCTCGGCGACACCATTGCAGCCAATCTGTTCATGCTCGGCTACGCCTGGCAGAAGGGCTGGGTGCCGGTCAGCCATGAGTCGCTGATGCGCGCGATCGAACTCAATGGCGCGGCGATCGAAATGAACAAGACCGCGTTCAACTGGGGTCGCATGGGTGCGCATGATGTCGCGGTCGTGCGCAAGGCCGCCGGCGTCGGTGCCGCCAAGCTGCCGTCCGGCGCGATACCTCTCAACGTGCCGATGCATCCGGCCAAGCTCGCGCAAAAGGACGATGCAATTTCCACGCCGCAGGGTGCCGAAGCACTCGACGATCTGACCCTCAGCACATCGCTCGACGAACAGATCGCACGTCGCGTCGAATTCCTCACCGGCTACCAGAACGCCGACTACGCGGCGAAGTACAAGGCTCTGGTCGACAAGGTGCGCGGCGTCGAACAACAGAAGACGCCCGCGTTCACCAGCCTGACCCAAGCCGTCGCCCGCTACGCGTTCAAACTGATGGCCTACAAGGATGAGTACGAAGTCGCGCGCCTCTACACCAGCGGCGATTTCGAAAAGAAGATCCGCGAAACCTTTGAAGGCGATTACAAGATCCACTTCCATCTCGCTCCGCCGCTGCTGGCGAAAAAGGATGCCGACGGTCATCTGCGCAAGTCCGAATACGGCCCCTGGGTGTTCAAGGCGTTCCGCGTGCTGGCCAAGCTCAAGGGTCTGCGCGGCGGCGCGCTGGATATCTTCGGCTACACCGCCGAGCGCAAGATGGAGCGTCAGTTGATCGTCGACTACTTCAAGCAAGTCGACGAACTGCTGGCCGGACTCGATGGCGAGAATCATGCGCTCGCGGTCGACATTGCCTCGGTGCCCGAACACATCCGCGGCTACGGTCACATCAAGGAGCGTTTCCACGCCGAGGCGATGAAGCGTCAGGACGATCTGCTCCATGCATGGCGCAATCCATTGCTTGGCCGCAGCGCGGCATAGACACCCGGAATAGGCCGTTTTACCTATTCAGGGCAACCCACACGCACTTTGATGGCCCAAGCGGCCATCTCGCGTAATTCGTTGTGAGAAGAATCATAACTTGTTGTTTATATTGAGTTATGTGACTCCTCATCGAGGGCGCGAGAATCCAACTACTCACTTTCCCGGATGAATAGATGCTTGACTATCTATTCAAATATCTATTCAGTCTGGGCCATGAGTGATGACCGACTGGAGCGACTGGCATCCCTGCTGCGAACACGCGGCCCGCAAGCAGCAGGCGTGATCGCGGATGAACTCGGCATCAGTCAACCCACCGTTTCCCGCCTGATTTCCGAGGCAGGCCCGCACATCGTGCGCATCGGACGGGCACGCGCGACACGCTATGCGCTGGCCCGCGAGATTGCGCGCGCAGGCAGCCATTGGCCGCTGTACCGGATCGATGCCGACGCCAAACCGCACACCCTGGGCGAGCTCCACGCACTACATGGTGATACGTTCTTTTTCGAGCCGAACAGTTCACGCCCTGCTCTCGTGCACGGTGAATTCGCATCCGGACTTTTCCCGGGCCTGCCGTGGTTTCTTGATGATCAACGTCCGCAGGGATTTCTCGGCCGCAGTTTTGCGCGCCGCGTTGCCAGCGAAATCGGTGCCACGGAAGACCTCAAGCTCTGGTCCGCCGATGACATCGTGCTTGCCTTGCTCCGTCACGGCGATGATGCGCCTGGTGATCTGGTTCTCGGCGAAGCTTCGCTGCACAAGGCCTTGAGCGGAATCATCACGCCAGCCGACCGTATTGCCGAGGATCAGCGTTCGAACCGATATCCGCAATTGGCCGATGCCGCGTTGCGAGGCGAGCATGTCGGCTCTGCGGCCGGTGGCGAACGGACCAAGTTTGCGGTGACCTTGCAGTGTGGCGATGAAAGCAAACCGGTCATCGTCAAGTTCAGTGAAAGCACGCAATCGCGGGCAGGACGTCGCTGGGCCGATCTCCTGATCTGCGAGCATCACGCCAGCGAAGTGCTGCTTGAATCCGGGTTACCCGCTGCGCGCAACGAAATTATCGAAGCAGAAGGTCGCGTATTTCTGCAATCGACCCGTTTTGATCGCACACCTTCGCTGGGCCGGCGGGGTTTCGTGAGCCTCGCGGCACTCGATGCAGCTTTCTACGCAACCGGCACGATCGACTGGTGGCGACTCGCGCCCCGACTCGCGCGCGACGGCTGGATCGATGACGCTGACGCACATCGGTTGCGCGTGATCAGCTGGTTCGGCCTGCTCATCGGCAACTCGGACATGCATCTCGGCAACGTCGGACTATATCTCGCAGACAGTCGACCGCTCGAACTCGCTCCGGTCTACGACATGCTGCCGATGCGCTTTCGACCGGCCAACAGCGGCGAGATTGTCGAGCGCCGTTATGAGATTGCCCTGCCTGCACCCGAACAAAGGGCCGACTGGCTCGAAGCAGCACCCATGGCTCGTCAATTCTGGCAGCGAATTGCCGACGAGCCACGCATCCCGGATCAATTCCAGGCTATCGCCAAAGATGCGAACGCGACTCTGGAGCGCGCCGTGCGCCACCTGAGGCCCTGAACCGACTGCCGGAATCCGGCAGAACGCGGCGCATCTTGTCGCAGCCTCTGAAAATTGGCTCCACACCCAAACGGCTGCGCCAATGCGTCAAGGCAACGCTGATCAGATCAGGCGACTGAGAACCGCGCGGGCACCTTCAGCGGATGGCTGCAGAAACAGCTCGGTGGCAGCCGCCGACCCTTGCATGCGATAGGTGCCTTCTTCGAGTTTCGGACCTTCAAGGTGGCGAAATTCGATACCGTATTGCTGGCAAATCGCATCGTTTCGGGTGCTCGACACGCCACTGACCTCGAGCAGCGTGCCCTGATCGCAACGTAAGCGATCGCCGACACGGAAGCCGAAATCAGCCGATTGTCGAGATGTCCTACTCGCTGCTTTGGAAATCACCGGTAACGCACTGGTCGCCGCCAGTGCGCAAGCAGCCATGATGAATCGACGTCGTTGCATGTTGTTGGCCTCGATGAATGACGGGAACAGCTCAGATTCGCTGGCGACGCAACTGC
This sequence comes from Dokdonella sp., assembly GCF_035703485.1. GTDB lineage: Bacteria > Pseudomonadota > Gammaproteobacteria > Xanthomonadales > Rhodanobacteraceae > Dokdonella. The sequence goes on from NZ_DASSYD010000164.1 coordinate 28,270, forward strand.
GTGACACCAATCAGCCCGATCAGGGTCAGCAGGAGCAGCAGTGACAAGTTGCTCAAAGTGGGAAGGTCCACGGCTTCCGGATCAATCCGGATCGTGAAATCCGCACTGACACTGGCCGACGGCGTATTGCTGTCGGTGACGGTAACTGTGAATGTGTAAACGCCGCGACTGGCAGGAACGCCGGAAATCAGGCCGGTTGGATCGAGATTCAGGCCTGGCGGCAGCGCGCCGGCCGTCACCGCGAACTGGTATGGCGGCAAGCCATCGCTTGCCGTCAGCATCTGCGAATAGCCGAAGGCCACCGTGCCATCCGCCAATGGCGTCGATACGAAGGTCAATGGTGGCACCTGGACCACGAGCGCATAACTGCGAGTTCCAGTCTGGCCATTGGCATCCGAGGCCTCGACATCAAAGTTGAACGTCCCCGGCCCGGTCGGGATACCCGAAAGCGTTCCGTCCGTTGCGAGGCTCAGGCCACCCGGCAGGCTCCCCGCTGCGACAGCAAACGTGTACGGAGCCACGCCGCCGGTAGCACTGATCGTTGCGTTGTAGGCGACGCTGGTCACGCCATCGGGGAGGCTGGCCGGATCGATCACGATTGTCGGCGCCGAAACGTCAAGGACGTAGTCGACAGCCACCGTGAATGGCGACCCGGTGCCGGTGGATCCGGTGTCGGTCGCCGTGATGGTGAAGTTGAATGTTCCCGGTGCAGTCGGGCTGCCCGAGAGCGTATCGCCCGCGAGGCTTACGCCGGCAGCCACCGATCCGGTCAGCGCATAGGTGTAAGGGCCAACACCACCCGAAGCCGTGAATGCCTGCGAGAACGGTGTGACATAGACGGCATTGAACGTCGTCGCCGCCGGAGTCATCGTCAACGTGGGTCCGGCAACGGTCAGGGCAAATGTCTGGCCTGCCGTGAACGGGCCAATGCCTGTGCTGCTGTCGGTTGCCGATGCATTGAGCGAGAAACTGCCGGCAGCCGTCGGCGTACCGGAAATCGTCGCGCTGTCTGCGCTGGTTGCGGTGATCGACAAACCGGCTGGCAGATTGGTGACCTGATAACCACTGTACGGCGAAGCGCCGCCCGACCAGGTAAAGGTCTGCGTGTAGGCGACGCCCACGGTCGCGGCGAATCCGCCACTGGGCGTGACCGTAATGACCGGGTCGCTGACCGTCACCGTGACGGTCGCGGCTGCGGATGTGCCACCGGAATTGGTCGCCGTATAGGTGAAGCTGTCGCTGCCGGCGAATCCACTGTTCGGCTGATAGGTGATCGACGTGCCGCTGGCGGATGCCGTGCCGTGTGTGGCGGCCGTGGCGACCGCGACCGAGATTGGCGTGCCGCCCGTGATGTTGAGGGCGACTGGATTGGTGGCGCTGTCGTAGGCCACCGAAACCGAAACCGGGTTGGCAACAGGAGGCTGGTCGACCACTGTGATCGAATAGGCCTGCGTGGCGCTGTAAGGTCCCGATCCGGCGCTACTGTCGGTTGCCGTCACCGAGAAGTTGAATGTACCCAGTGCGTTCGGCGTCCCGCTGATCTGGCCCAGAGCCGAGAGGTTCAATCCGCCAGGCAACGCGCCGGACATGAACGCATAGCTGTAAGGCGCGGTACCGCCGGTCGCGGGTCCGACGCTGGCCGTAAACGCAGCACCGAGTGTCGCATTCGGCAATGAGGCTGGAGGTAGCGTGACCACCGCCGGGGCAATGATGATCGAATATGCCTGATCGCCGGCGAACGGACCTGGCGTTGGACTCGAATCGGTTGCCGTGACGGTGAAATTGAAAGTGCCGCCGGCGGTCGGCGTTCCGCTTAGTACGCCCGCCGCTGAAAGTGCCAATCCCGGCGGCAATGCCCCCGCGCTTACCGAGAACGCATAAGGCGCGAGTCCACCGCTGGCTGATAGCGTCTGGCTGTAGGCCACGGCCACGCCACCGTTTGGCAGAGTGGTCGGGCTGATCGTGACCGGCACATCATCATTGGTGATTGTGCCGACGCCCTGATTGTCGCCAATCGTGGCGTTGCTGGCACCACTCAGATTGACGAAAAAGGTTTCGTTCGCTTCGGGAACGGTATCGCCATTGACGAAAACCGAAATTGACCGCGTCGTCGTCCCTGGCGAGAAAATGACTGCGCCGCTGTCGCTCGTGTAGTCGCCCGGAGCGGTCGCGGTGCCATCAGCCGTGGCGTAATTGACCGTGACGGCCTGTCCGCTCGGCGCACTCAGGGTGACGGTGAAATTTGCATTCACGACGCCGGCGTTGCCTTCGACAACCGTGACATCGTTGATCGACAAACTCGGCAATGGATCGTCATTGACGATTGTGCCAACTCCCTGGCCATCGACGACGACCGCACCGGACACATTGATGACATTGGCGAAGAATGTCTCGTTCGGCTCGTTCAAGGTGTCGCCGTTGACCAGCACGGTAAAGGTATAGGTACTGTTGCCGGCCGGGATGGTCTGGCCGGTCAGGCTGTTGGCGACATAGTCGATGCCGGCAGTGGCTGTGCCATTCGCGGTGGCGATGTCGAAGCTCACGCCACCGGGCCCGGCCGGTGCACTCAAGCTTACGGTGAAGGTGAAATTGGTCGTGCCTGCATTACCTTCGTTCGCCGCCACGTCGTTGATGATGAGGTTCGGCAAATCGTCGTTGAGGATCGTGCCGGTGGCGCTGGTGGGCACTCCGACGCTGTAGCCGGAACCCGCGGTGAGAGCAATGATCACCGTCTCATCGGCTTCGATGACTGCATCGGCCGTCGGATTGACCGTGATCGTGCCTGTGGTGCTACCGGCCGGAATGACCAGCGGCGAGGTCACGGCCGCATAGTCGACGCCCGGCGTGGCGGTTCCGCCGGCCGTGAAATTCACCGAGGTTGCGCTGAATGCTGCCTGGTCAAGCGTAACGGTGTAAACCAGGTTGGCTGCACCGTCCTCGGCCACGGCGGCCGGCGCGACCGCAATCGAAGCAGTCGGAAGATCGTCATTGAGAATGGTGCCGGTGGCGCTGGCAGGACTGCCGACGGAGTAGCCGGCGCCTGCAGCGACGCTGAGGATGACGGTTTCATCAGCCTCAACGGTCGTGTCGGCGGTCGGGTTGATCGTGACCGTTGCCGTCGTCGCGCCGCCCGGGATACTGACCGTGGCAATGCCGCCCGTGTAGTCAACACCCGATGTCGCGGTACCGCCGGTGGTGATGTTGACCAGCGTCGGTGACGATATATTCAGGCTGCGGGTCACGGTGAAGATCAGATTGGTCGCACCATCTTCGGACACACTGGCTGGGGCGACGGCGATCGATACGAACGGTGGCGGGCTGACGGTGAGCGTGAAGGGCTCGAGTTCGAAATAGCTGCCCGGACCAGTGCTGGAATCGGTGACGCGCAGGGTGACCGGGTAATTGCCCGGTGCGGCAGCGGTGGTGCCGCTGACCACGCCGGCGCTGGAGATACTGATGCCGGCCGGAAAGGTGCCGGTTTCCAGTAGATAACTGTGCGGGGCGACACCACCGGTGGTGGAGAGCACCTGCGAGAAGGCGATGCCCTGGATAGCGGTCGCGCTGGCCGGAACGAGCGTCAGACTCGGGTTCTGCACCGTGCCGGTATAGCCCTTGTCGACGAACTGGCCGATGTTGTCGGTCGATCGCACCACAAAGCTGTAGCCGCCGCGTTGAGTCGGCCTGCCGGACAGTACGCCGCCACTGGAGAGACTCAGGCCGACCGGCAACATGCCACCCTGCAGGGTATAGACGTAGGGCGCGACGCCACCGCTCGATGTCAGTGTCTGGTTGACCGGCGTTCCTGCACTCAGGGCAGGCAGGCTGGCTGGCGATACGACGATTGCCGACGTTGGAGGGGAAATCGTAACGTTGAAAGTGAGAATATCGCCATTCTCATCCTCTAGCCCGAATGAATCACTGGGTGCCGAATCGCCGTTGTTTACGTAGGTGACGAACTGCGTACCCGATCCAGACTGGGCTCCGAGGGTAATGTTGCCGTGCGCAGGGTCCCGAGCCGGATCGAATGGCAAGGCCATTCCGATATTCGATGGTCCATCGCAAGTGGCCAAGTCCATCGAAACCACGCTGCCGCCGCTGCTGACCGTCAAGCTTTGCGTCGGGCAGAAAGGCGAGACTTGCGCGAAGGCTGTTGACGAGAGGACACATAGAAACAGGCCGAGCACAAGATGCAGCACACCGCCGCGCCCGCGTGCATGGATCAATGGATTCATCAAACGCAGCATTTTTGTGTTCCCCTGATAGTCGGCGTGTCCCAGACCTGATTCTGGTCGACGTTTCGCAATCCCTTGATCGAACAGACGGTTCACCTCGCCTGTTCAACCTGATGCTGCGAGTCCAGCGCGCATTTAATCAGCATCTTCCGTCAAGGGGAAGCGTCTCATTCTGGAAAACGCAATTCACATCGGCTCTTGTTTCCGTGTTGGCAGAAGTGCAAAGTGGTCGCTCAGAGCATCAGAATGACCGTCGTCAACACCCAGAGGAGAGAGTTTCATGAGTGAGGTCTTTATCGGCCAGGTTTTGATGACTGGGTTCGATTTCGCACCAAGGAATTTCGCCCTGTGCAACGGCCAACAGCTGCCGATTAACCAGAATCAGGCGCTTTTTTCCCTGCTCGGAACTCAATACGGCGGCAACGGAATAACCAATTTCGCCCTGCCCGACTTGCGTTCTCGAACCCCCGTTGGCTACGCGAGTTCGGCGGATAGCGGCTGGCAGCCACCCGCCGTGCAAATCGGGCAGTCGGGCGGGACAGAGACCGTCACGCTATTGCAAAGCAATCTTCCTTCACACACTCATGAGATGAACGCGGCCAGTGGCGACGGCGACAGCCGTAATCCTTCCAACCGGGTTTTTGCCACGAATGTCAGCCGGACAACGCCTGCTGCCCTGTATGCCCCGGCGAGTGGTGACCTGGTGCCAATGAGCGGGCAGTCGCTGGCGGCTGCGGGAAGCAGTCAGGCGCACCCGAACATGCAGCCGTACCTGACGATCAATTTTTGCATCGCGTTGACCGGCATCTTCCCTTCACGGAACTGAGAGGCTGTCCATGCATGTACCATTTCGCAATCCGTCGCGAATTCCAACGAATCCAGCGCCCAACGCACCCAATAGCGGAGCCTGCAGCTCATGAGCGAACCTTTTGTCGGTGAAATCCGCATATTCGGATTCAGTCGAGCGCCAAGCGGATGGCTTGCCTGCGACGGCTCCTTGCTTGCGATCTCGCAATACGACGCCCTGTTTTCCCTGCTCGGCACGACCTATGGCGGGAATGGACAGACCACATTCGCACTGCCTGATTTGCGTGGTCGTATCCCTTTGCATCAAGGTCAGGGTCCCGGACTCGGCAGTTATCCAATCGGGAAACAAGCCGGCTCGGAGACGGTCACCCTGACGGCACCACAGATGGCGGCGCATTCCCACCCGGTACAAGCCACATCGGCAGCGGCAACGTCTGTGTCACCGAGCAACACCTTGTTACCAGGCGCAGTCAGTGGCGACGTGTTTTATGCCTCGGATCTTGCCGGCGCCACGACCATCCCGATGTCAGCGCAGTCGACCGATCCCACCGGTGGTTCGCTGCCACACGAAAACACGATGCCGACACTGGCCATGCAGTACTGCATTGCGGTTTTCGGCATTTATCCACCGCGCAATTGACCGTCAACGGTTCAGCAACCTGGTGATTCCAGGGTCGGTACTGCATCTTTCGAGGAACGCAAAGTGAGCTCACCCTTCGTCGGCGAAATCCAGATCTTCGGATTCAGTTTCAATCCTCGCAACTGGGCGTTCTGCGATGGCGCCTTGCTTCCGATATCGCAAAATACGTCGCTCTTTTCACTGCTGGGCACCATTTATGGGGGCAATGGTCAAACCTCGTTCCAGTTGCCCAACCTGAACGGGCGGGCAGCTTGTCGACAAGGTGCCGGCCCTGGATTGAGTACCCGCCAGATTGGCCAGACCTTCGGCAACAATGAAGTCACCCTGACAAGTAGCCAGATACCCGCTCACAGCCATGCTCTGGTCGCCTATTCGCAACCGGACGCCGCGCTCAAGAGCGGTGCGCCTGCTGTCAATAGCAGCTTTTCCACTCTGAACAATTCGGCTGATCGTCCTTTCAAGGCGGTGCCGGTCAATGCCAAACTCGCACCGCAGATGATCGGCCCGAATGCCTCGCCCAATGCTCCGCATGCCAACCAGCAGCCTTACCTCGCCGTCAATTTCTGCATTGCTCTGCAGGGTGTTTACCCGACGTTTCCCTGAGCGATGACACATCCGTCAATCGATGATTCGTCGCTCCGGCCATTTCCCGCAGCGACGAATCAAGCACTGACGACCAGATTCCAGCGTGCGGTACCGGGTTGCACGCTACGCCCACTTCATGCCGCCGATCTGCCGTGGTTGCGCGACCTCTACGCCAGTTCTCGGCAGGAAGAGATGGCGGTGCTGGCATGGCCTGACGAAGCCAAGCGTGCGTTCCTCGATCAGCAGTTCGCGGCCCAACATCAACATTTTCTGAGCCATTATCCGGACGCAGGTTTTTTTGCGATCGAACAACGCGGGCGCGGCCCGGCCGGGCGTCTGTATCTGCAAAGCAAGGCACGCAGCCACTTGCTGATCGACATCTGCCTGGCCCCATCAATGCGAGGGCAAGGCATTGGCAGTGCGCTGATACGCCAATGCCAGATCGACGCCGCTGCACTGAATCGCGACATGCTGCTGCACGTACATTGCAGCAACCGAGGCGCGCAGCAGCTTTACCTGCGACTTGGCTTTGTCAGTGTCGAGAACAACGGAAGTCATATGCAGATGCGCTGGCCAGCCAAGCCGTTGTCGGATCAGGAGGGGGCTGCTTCAACGCTCCACGTGGGCGAATGACCCAAGTTTGGCGCAGTCTACTCGGCGCGTGAAACACGAGAGACTCGTTGCAACGAATCCCCGCAACTTGCCAATGCGTGTTTCAGCAATCCGAACACGAACCAGAACATACAATGCGTTCGATTGCGCTTTACCTCTTAGTTGAATATCGCCTGGTATAAAAAGCCATCGCGCTCCCGCGCTATGGGTACCAGGAAAATGCCGACATCGCCGACCCGGCTGTGGTGCATAGGATAGGTCTGCTGCGGGAACAGGAACGATGAGGTATTGCGAAACAGCAGCGAAAACGGGGCCCGCATCAGGTTCGCCGCAGGAGCTTGTATCGGCCGCGCTTCAACCAGAACGAACTCGATCTCGCCGCCGTTGATTTCGGCGCGAAAGGTTTCGTTCACGCACCCGGAAAAATGTTCCAGCGTCAGAAGGTCCACGCGCGCGACATCCTCATATCGATGATTCCAATGGTGGAGCGAAAGCAGAATGCATTCGCGAATTCCTGCCATCGTCGCCGCTACAAGCAGCTTTCACAAGACCTGAAAGCCTGTCGAGGTTTGTTCGCGGATCTGCCGCGCAGAGCTCAACAAGTCGTTCGAGACTGACGGCGGATCCAGACATGCGAATCTCTCCGCCCGTTCCGGGCCGACGCCCGCTCCAGTCATGCAAAGACACCGATTCCCGCCACTACCCGCTGGCGCAATCCGGCAAGCATCTGCCGTTCCGTGAGTTCTGAAGCCCATCCGGGTCGCAACTGGAAATGCGGCTGGTCGACCAGCGTGCGCCAGTTGCCACCCCACTCCAGACCGAGCGTCTCGCCCAGCGCGCCGACTGCCTTGTACATCGGCGACTCGCCGAGATACTGATTGCGTTCAAACAAGCCGACATCGAAAGCGATGCCGAAGTTATGGCTGGAATAGCCACCGCGCGCGTTGGTGACGACGTTGCCCGGGCGCGTCCGGCCCTGCGCATAGAGGGCGTCCTGTTCGGCATAGGTGCGAAGCCCACTGATGATGTTGACCACGAGATCGTGTTCGCGGGCCTTGAAATAGAGCGCTCGCGCATAGGGTTGTATGCGTGGATGCAGGTTGGCGATTACTTTTTCGCTGCGCTGGTTCGCTCGATCACCCGTTTCAGTCAAGGCAAGATCGGACGGCGATGTGCGGTCGACGATGCGCTTGTAGATCGCACTCCATGTTTGCGGACCGGCACGTCCATCGACATCAATTCCAAGCCTGGCCTGTACCGCTCGCACCATCTCTTCGATCCGCATGATTTCTCTCCGTGAATTCGATCGAATTGAAGTATGCGCTCGCGCTGGAATGGACAACAACCATGTTGCAACTTCTGCCATTCGTGCTCCCATAGGCAGCGCCTCCGGGTTTGCGGTACCGTCAGGGTTTTCGGGACATGCCTCTTGCCAACCATCGGCTTGCTCATCTACGACGACGTCCAGGCCCTCGATGTCATAGGGCCGATAGATGTATTCGCCGCTGCCAACACGCTCAGTCGAGACGAGCGCAAACCCTATCAGTTGCTTGTGATCAGCCTCGGCAAAGAGCCGGTTCGTTGTGAAAACGGGTTGATCTTGGTTCCGGATACATCGATCGACAGCGCACCGCCGCTCGACACGCTGCTGATTGCAGGCGGTTCGGGCGGTCGGCAACTGGAAACCGACCCGCGCCTGCTCGGCTGGATCCGCGTGCGCGCAGTCGAGACACGTCGAATTGTTTCGATTTGCACGGGGCTCTACATTCTGGCCGCCACCGGCCTGGTCCAGGGACGCAGGGTGACCACGCACTGGCGCTACGCCAGCGACCTGCACAAACGCTATCCCGGCATGCACATGGATGCTGATCAGCTATTCGTGCGTGATGGAAAATACTATTCCTCGGGCGGCCTGACCGCGGGCATCGATCTGGCCCTCGCCCTGGTCGAGGAAGACCTCAGCGCCCATGCTGCCCTGGCCGTTGCCCGCGAGTTGGTCATGTACATCAAGCGGCCAGGCAATCAAGCGCAGTTTTCGGCGCCGCTCGACGCGCAGACGCGCGGCGAAGGCCGCATGGGCGAAATGATCGACTGGCTGCTCGAGCATCTGCATGAGGATCTCGGTATCGACCGACTCGCCGAACGTGTCGCCATGAGTCCGCGCAATTTTCGCCGCGTGTTTGCCGATGCGTTCGGCACCACACCAGCCGATCATGTCGAGCGCCTGCGCCTGGAACGCGCCTGCACCCTGCTTGTTTCCGGCCCGCTTTCCATCGATCGAATCGCTACCGCGACCGGTTCATGCGCATGCCATCACCGGAAATTGCCTTCCCCGAAGGAACCGATTTCGACGAAATATCCTCGGTGGGCGACAGGACATACTGGGAGACCGAATACACGGTCAGTGCGTCCCTTTCTTCTGAGGACCTGCTCGCCCTGATCAGGAAGTACGCAAAGGCCGATCCGGCGCTCAGCGTGCTGCCGCTGCCGGACCCGATGCAACTCGCCTGGCAGTACAAGGCCGAACGCGGAGGTCACTGGCGCATGAGTCTGCAGGCGGCAGAAGCACCGCCCGGGCAGCCGTTCCGGCTTGTCCTCAAGGTCGTGCATCTCTATTGAACGACTCAGAATCCGATCTCGTGTCGACGGTCACATATTTGCTGTCGCTTATTCGGCACATTGGCCACCTGCCCCGCGCAATCCTGCGATAACGAACATTCCGTTGGCGCAGGAAAAGCGGAGCTGCGACAGCACGGGCGGCGCAGCAGCCAGCTCCGTTGCCGTCGAACAGAGTATCCGCCCAGCCGAGGATCCACCCATGTCGCTTAAATTCGACGCCAATGAATTCGATAGCGCACTGCGCCAGTTCAAGCAGCACAAACCTGTGGCCTCCTCGACATCGGGATCCGACGCTGTCCGAATTCCCGGCGAACTCGATCAGAGCGAAGCATTCAAGGTGCGCATCATCACCGCGCGCGCGAAGCTGAAGTTGATGCGTGACCGCAGCGACGCTCTGCGTGACTCCTTGCAGCGCTTCCGCATGCAGCAAAACAACGCGAAGCGCGCCTGAGTCAGTAGCCACCCCGCCAGGCTCGCCGCACATGACTTCTGCCTCCCCGAGTTTCGAACTCTAGCCGCTACAATCGGCGTTCCATTGGGTCAGGGGATCGCCATGTTCGGACGCCTTGTTGTCATCGTCGCGCTGGTCGCATCGAGCGCCACGGTCAATGCCCAGGTGGATCCTGGCTCTTTCGATCATCTCGACTGGCGCCTGGTCGGCCCGTTCCGTGGTGGCCGCGTTCTCGCCGCCGCTGGCGTGCCGGGACAGCCGCAGCATTTCTATTTTGGCTCGGTCAATGGCGGCGTCTGGGAATCCAGGGATGCCGGTCGTACCTGGCAGCCGATCTTCGATGACCAGCCGATCGGCTCGATCGGCGCGCTGGCAATCGCCCCGTCTGATCCGAACGTGATCTATGTCGGTAGCGGTGAAGCCGACATGCGCTCGGATATCGCCCAGGGCGATGGCATGTACAAGTCGCTCGATGCCGGAAAGAGCTGGCACAAGATCGGCCTCGAGGATTCGCAGCAGATCGGTCGCATCATCATTGATCCCGTCGACGCGAACCGCGTCTACGTTGCCGCGCTCGGCCACGCCTACGGACCGAACGAGCAGCGCGGCGTGTTTCGCTCCACCGATGGCGGTACCCACTGGAGCAGGATTCTCGGCAATGACGATGCTACCGGTGCGATCGATCTCGCTTTCGAGCCGGGCAATCCGAACATCATCTATGCGGCGATGTGGCAGGCCCGGCGTACGCCGTGGAATGTCTACCCGCCGGCCAGTGGCCCCGGCTCGGGCCTGTACAAATCGGTCGATGGCGGCGATTCGTGGCAGCCGATCCGCGGCAATGGGTTCCCCGAAGGCAAGCTTGGTCGCATCGGTGTTTCGGTCGCGCCGAACATGCCGAATCGCGTGTATGCAATCGTCGATGGTGACGCCGGCGGCCTTTATCGATCCGATGATGCAGGGGTCCACTGGAAGCGCACCAGCAGCGACAACCGGATATGGAATCGTGGCTGGTATTTCGGCCGCATCACGATTGATCCGACCAATGCCGATCGCGTCTACGTGTTGAATACCATCGTGCTGCGCTCCGACGATGGTGGCAGCACGTTCATTCCGCTCAAGGGCGATAACACCGGTGATGATTTCCACGATTTGTGGATCGATCCGAGCGCTCCGCAGCGGCGCATTCTCGCCGTCGACCAGGGTGCCATTGTCAGCGTCAATGGCGGCGAGACCTGGTCAAGCTGGCACAACCAGCCGACTGCGCAGATGTATCACATCATCACCGACGACCGCTTTCCCTATCGCATCTACGGCGCACAACAGGATTCCGGCGCGATCGCCTTGCCGAGTCGCGGCAACTCGCGCAACGGCATCACCATGATGCAGTTTCGCGAGGTCACTGCCGGTGGCGAATCGGGGATGATCGCACCCGATCCGCGCGACCCCGACATCATCTACGGCGGCCGCGTCGACAAGCTGGACCTGCGCACCGAACAGACCCGCTCGATCGATCCGACCCTGGCCGAACCGGATCTCTATCGCAACACCTGGACCCTGCCGCTGGCTTTCGACGCACGCGATCCGGGCACGCTCTATTACGGCAATCAGAAGATCTGGCGGACCCGCGATGGCGGCGAACACTGGCAGGCGATCAGTCCCGACCTGACCCGGGAGAATCCAGCCGTTCCGGCCAATCTCGACAAGGTGACCGCGGCCAACAACCTCGGCAACGGGCCGCGTCGTGGTGTCGTCTATGCGATTGCCTCATCGCCACTCAAGGATCAGCGCATCTGGGCCGGCACCGATGACGGCCTGATCTGGCGCACCGACAATGCTGGAGAACATTGGAACAATGTCACTCCGAAGGCGCTCACTGCGTGGTCGAAGGTCGGCATCATCGAGCCTTCGCATTTCAATGCTGACGGTGCTTACGTCGCGATCGATCGTCATCGCCTCGACGATCGCAAGCCCTACATCTATCGCACTCGCGATGGCGGCAAGAACTGGCAACTGATCGTCAACGGCATTCGCGAGGGCGATTTCGTCAATGCGGTGCGCGAGGATCCGAAGCGCAAGGGCTTGCTCTATGCGGCGACCGAACTCGGCATGTACATCTCGTTCGACGACGGCGACCACTGGCAGACCCTGCAGAAGAACTTGCCGCGCACCTCGGTGCGCGATATCGACGTGCACGGAGATGACCTGGTCATCGGCACCCACGGTCGCGGCATCTGGATCCTCGACAATATCAGCGCCCTGCGTCAGCTCGATACATCAACGGCATCGACCACGCGACTGTTCGAACCGGCCACGGCAATCCGCTACCGTGAAGCGGAATTCACCGGCACGCCGCTGCCAAAGGACGAGCCAATGGCGGCGAATCCAAAGAGTGGTGCCTACATCGATTATCGACTTGCAGTGGATGCAAAGGCACCCGTACGGCTGGTCATCAAGGACGCCGGGGGCAATCCGATCCGTCAGTGGCACAGCACCGATATTCCAGATGCGATCGACCTCTCCAGAATCGGATCGGCACCGGAATGGGTTGAGCAAGCAACACCGCTGGCAACCGCGAAGGGCATGCATCGTTTTATCTGGTCGCTGCACTATCCTTCGGCCACCGACGTTTCAAACCCGTATGCCGACGGCATCTGGGCCCCACCCGGTCGTTACAGCGCCGAACTGACGGTTGATGGCATGACCTACACGCAATCCTTCAACGTGGTTGCCGACCCGCGCATTGATCTGCCGGACAGCGCCTATCAGGCCAGCTTCGAACTCGCCCGCAAAATCGAAGCGTTGCAGGTGCGCATCAGCAATGCCAGCGAGGAGGCTTCCGCACTTCGCAAATCACTGGCAGAAAAGCGTGCTTCGACAGCCGACGCGGCTAGCCGAATGAAGATGGATTCTTTCGAAACCCGACTCAATGCAATTACCGGCAGCACACCTGCACCGAATCCATTCAATGCCTGGTCAGTGCCGCCAAAATCCACGCAAACTCTGACCTGGCTGGAGCGCGCGCTCGGCCAGTTGCTCGCAGCAGTGGATGGCGCCGATGCCATGCCGTCTGCAGATTCCCGAATGGGCTACGAAAAGCTCACGGCACTGGTCGACACCACCATCGAAGAATGGAAGCGCATCAGCAGCGACACCTCTGCGCATTGATTCGGCTGTGCGCAATCGCGGGAGGGTGCGCTGAATTCTCCAAGGATCAAATCAAGTCAGAGGCACTGGGTCCCTGCCTGCGCAGGGGCGACGAGCGGTGGCGGGCGAGGGCAACGCTGATCAAGTGGCACAACGGGCATCGGGCGCGGTCCTTTGGGCCCATGTGCCATTGCACACTTGAAGACTCGACATGGAATGCGATGATGCGCCTTGTTGTCGATTCGGGAATTCAACATGAAGTTTTTTTCTGGCAGCCTGCTCGGCTTCGCTTTTTGCCTCGCACATGTCGGCTCGGTCCATGCCGATCAAACCGTCGCCACTTCGGCCGATCAGCAATTCAAGGCGATTTACGAGCAGGAGTGGAACTGGCGCAAGCTGCAATTCCCAGGCATCGATGATGACAAGGACGAACACACCCGCATTGATCATCTGCCGCACGTGGATGCAGCCACCCAGAGGCAGCGCCTGAAGGTCTGGAATGATGTCTTGAAGCAGCTTGATGGCCTGACGAAGAGCGAGTTGTCGGCTGCCGAACAGATCAATTACGCCGTGTACCGGCCGCAGATCGAGAATATGGCTGCCGACATCCGCTTTGGCAGCTACGAGATGCCATTCAATTCGGATTCCTCGTTCTGGTCGAATCTCGGCTTCATGACACGCGAACCGCTGCGCAGCAGTGAGGATGCCGAAGACTACATCGCGAAACTGAAAGATGTGCCGCGCTACTTCGACGAGCAGATTGTCAACATGCGCGCCGGTCTCAAGCGCGGCTTCAGCGTGCCGCGTGCGGTGCTGCCGGGTCGTGATGCCTCGATCGCAGCCGTTACCGATCTTGAGAACGCCACCGACAGTGAGTTTTACAAGCCACTCAAGGATCTTCCGGCGAGCTTGGCGGACGAACGCCAGCAGCAGTTGCGCGCCGAAGGCCTCGCCGCGATCCGCGAGCAGGTGATTCCGGCATACGCCAAGCTGCTCGAATTCTTTCGCAAGGAGTACATGATCAAGGCACGCAAATCGCTGGCCGCCGAATCGATGCCGAATGGCAAGGCCTGGTATCGCCAGCAGATTCGCGAATACACCACACTCGATCTGAATGCCGAGCAGATCCACCAAATTGGACTCGACGAAGTCGCGCGCATCGAGAAGGAAATGCTGGCGACGATGAAAGAAGCAAAGTTCGACGGAAGCTTCGCCGAATTCCTCGCCTTTTTGCGCAGCGATCCGCAGTTCTATGCCAAGACTCCGGAGGAACTGCTGATGCGCGCGGCGTGGATCGCAAAACGTGTGGACGCCAAACTCTCGCGCTTTTTCGGCCTGTTGCCACGCGGACGCTTCGGTATCGAACCGGTACCGGCCGACATCGCGCCGTTCTGGACCGCGGGGCGCGGCGGCGCGTCGACCTATTGGCTCAACACCTACGACCTGCCCTCGCGACCGCTGTACAACCTGCCCGCACTGACCTTGCACGAATCGGCACCGGGACACTCGTTCCAGATGTCACTGGTCAACGAACAGAAGGCGCAACCGGCATTCCGGAGAAACAGCTATATCTCGGCCTACGGCGAAGGCTGGGGACTGTATTCGGAGAAGCTCGGCATCGAGATGGGCATCTACACCACGCCGTACGAGAACTTCGGCCGCCTGACCTACGAGATGTGGCGCGCCTGCCGTCTGGTCATCGATACCGGCGTGCACCACAAGGGCTGGAGCCGCGACAAGGCGCTGGCCTATTTGCGTGACCACACCGCGCTCAGCGAACATGAAGTCACTACCGAGGTTGATCGCTATATTTCCTGGCCCGCGCAAGCGCTCAGCTACAAACTCGGCGAGATCCGCATTGTTGCTCTGCGCGCCGAAGCCGAGAAAGCCCTCGGTGCCGATTTCGACATCCGTGCCTTCCACGATGCCGTACTCGCCCAGGGTTCAGTACCGCTGAACGTGCTCGATGAGCAGATTCACCAATTTATTGCCGGGAGCAAGGCCGCGGCTGAAAAGAAACGAGCGACGACGCAATAGTTATTTCGATAAACGTCGCACTCTTGCGTGCGCTGATGGCTTCGTGAAACCGCTGGAGCATCTTCAGGCGCGATGCTTCTGACGTTGCTTTTGCCATTCCCCATTCCCGTGCAAGGCATCTCGCCTGAAGGCGCTTCTACGGGTCCTGCGCCGCTCATTCCTTTGCTGGCGGCTCGGGCTTCCTGGCTTTCGGAGCCATTTTTGATTTCGGTTTGGCACTTTTGCCGCCCTTCTGCTCCGCAGCGGCTTGCTTCGACCATTCCTCAATCAGTTTTGCGCGTGCCTCGCGTCGGCTTGGAGGCTCTGACTCTGCAGGCGTTTCGTCGGCTTGCGGATCGCCCGTATCGATATAGCGCAACAACCGATCGATTTGCTCAGCAAGAACGCCATCGACGGCGGGCGCAAACTGGTCGAGATAGCTCATGCTTGAACCGTTGGCGCGATAGCTCACTTCGAGCATCGTTGTATCGTTGTCGCTCGGATCAAGCTTGAAGGTGAGGATGCCGTTCAAGGCAACTTCCTGCAGCGGACCAAGTGCCGTATTAAGCCGCAGCAACCGGTCGTTCAAGGCCAGGATGACCCGACCGTGCTCGACGCTGCCTTCGGCCCAGCGTTCGCAGAAGCAACCGCCGGCTTCGGTTTTCAGACTGAGATTTTCAGCCTTGCCCGACCAGGTGTGCTCGGCACTCCACCAATGCGCAACCTCACTGATCGCGATATAGACTTTTGCCGGCGGTGCCTCGACGTGTGCGGTGAATCCGAGCAGGAAATGATCGGCCGATTGCTCGACCACCTCGGCGCTGGCATTGCCTGCGAGTACCAAGCTCAGCACTAAAGTGAAAAGCGCTGTTTTCATTGAATCCTCGCCGGCCGGGATTGATGACTTTGCAGGGAATGATACCTGCCCGGTGGCGCTCCCCGGATTCCATCATCCGGGTGGTCCCCAGCAACTGACTGGCTGGCCAAACCGGAACGACGCGGCATCAGTGTTGACGCAACCGGGCAATCTCCGGTCAAGCGATCGCGAACGCCTCAGGCATCCGCATCGGTAGCCCAGCCTTCGCCGGTACCGCGATTGAACACGGCATCTGATTCCAGCACGTTGCCGGCAGGAATCGATTCCTGATTTGCCAGTCGTTCGTAGATCGGCACGAAATCCGGGCGCGTCGCATCCATCAACTGCTCGAAGCTGTCGATGACGAAGTAGGTTTTCTGGAAGGTATCAATGCGATAGCGGGTACGCATGATGCGCTCGAGATCGAAGCCGATACGGTTGGGCGCGGCCGATTCAAGACAGTGAATCGACTCGCCTTTTGAAGAGACGATGCCCGAACCGTAAATGCGCAACTCGCCATTTTGCCGGATCAGGCCAAATTCAACGGTGTACCAGTAGAGCCGGGTCAGATTGACCAGGGCTTCGGCGCTGATGCCGTGCGCCTTGACTCCGCCGCGACCATAGGCGGCCATGTAGTCGGCAAACACCGGATTGAGCAGCAGCGGCACATGACCGAACAGGTCGTGGAACATGTCGGGTTCGGCAATGTAGTCGATTTGATCAGGGCGACGGATCCACCAGGTGACCGGAAAGCGCCGATTGGCCAGATGATCAAAGAAATCGAGCTCTGGCAGCAGGC
The DNA here is from genome assembly GCF_035703485.1 of Dokdonella sp. Taxonomy (GTDB): domain Bacteria; phylum Pseudomonadota; class Gammaproteobacteria; order Xanthomonadales; family Rhodanobacteraceae; genus Dokdonella. The sequence continues at coordinate 45,031 of NZ_DASSYD010000164.1, forward strand.
CTTCGACACCGATCAGTTTCCAGCCGGTGGTCTTGCCAAGCACTTCGTTGAGTTCTTCGAAGCGCGGAATCTCATCAGCGGACATGCCGAAGCGCTTCTGGTTCTCGATGAATTCGGCGCAGGCGCGGCCCTTGAGAATCTCGCGCTGACGCTTGAACAAGGTCGACCAGGTGGCGTGATCTTCCTTGGTATAGCTATCCCAGGGCTGATCGACGATGGTCGTTGTGTAGACCGGTACATAGCCCTTGTCGGTCAACTTGTTTTCGACGCGGCGCGGTTCTGCAGACATGATTTCAACCCGTTCGATTCGACCTTCCATGCTAGCCGGTTCATTGCGCAACAGGTTTGCAAACTTGCCTGATTCACGGTGAGTGACGCATATTTATTGCGTTGATCATTTACTCGACGCAATAATCGAGCGAAACCATGGCAAACATCCTCGACCGAACCGATTTGCGCATCCTCGCCCTGCTTCAGGGCAATGGCCGCGCGACCAATGCCGAAATTGCCGAATCGGTGAGTCTTTCGGCGTCAGCCTGTCTGCGCCGCATCCAGAAACTCGAGGCCGATGGCGTGATTGCCGGCTACGCGGCCCTGGTCGACCCAATGGCGGTCGGACTCGGCCTTCAAGCTTTCGTTCGCGTGCAACTGGAGAAGCACGGCAGCGCGGTCGTACAGCATTTCGTAGAAAGCGTGCAGAGCTGGAGTGAGGTGATTGCCTGCCACGCGTTGACCGGCGAGATGGACTATCTGCTGCACATCGTGGTCAGCGATCTTGAACACTTCTCGCGATTTCTGCTCGACAAGCTGCTCAACGAAAGCGGTGTAGCCGACGTCAATTCGAGCTTCGTCCTGCGCACCGTCAAGCAGACCCGCGAACTGCCGATTGCGGTCAGCTGATGCGACTTAGGGCAACGCTGCTTAATGGAGGGTGCGTCGGGTCCCATCCTCGTCGTCATCGTCATCAATGCGGATCGGAAACTTGAGGATGCGCGACGATTCGCTCGATTCGGAATCACGATGCCACAGTACCGGCACGTCATGCGGACGCGGCAGTTCGAGCTCGCTATCGAATGCAGCCTGTTCATCGTCTTCCTCGTCCTCCCAGCTATAGCGTTTGCGTACGGGCTTTGGATCAAGGCGGAAAAACAGAATCGCCGCCAGCGCGCCAACCACGGCACCGGCCAGGTGATATTCGAAAGAGACATGCTCTTCACGCGGCAGCACGGTCAGCAGCATGCCGCCGTAGAAAAAGAACACCACCATCGAGATGGCCACGCCGAGACGATCCCGACGCAACAGGCCGATCAGAAACAGGAAGAACATGAGGCC
>NZ_DASSYD010000193.1:0-27218 GCF_035703485.1 Dokdonella sp.
CCTGATCGAGCGCTCGCGGCACGAATCCGAAATCTTCCTGCAACCGCGTTTTGGCCCCGGTTGGCAGAACGTTGTTTCGCCGCAGCATCCGCCACATCGTTTCGCCAGTCGGTCCCCGACCCAGACGTTCGCCGATCCAGACCTGGAGGTTGACGAGCGCTTCCGGCACCTGCAGGAAGCGTGTGCCGACGATGCGCATCCAGCGTCGCCAGGCGGCCTGATAGTCGCGCAGACTGATCACGTCGGGGCCACCGACCTCGTAGATGCCGCGCAGGTTTCGTTCGATCGCGATCGCGACGAGTTCGCCAAGATCTTCCGCCGCAACGGGCTGGAGCAGCCATCGACCATCAGCGGGCAGCGGAGAAAATCCGGGAAAGCCGGCGAGCGCGCGCAGCAGCGAAGTACCGCCATAGGATCCTGTCGTCGCATAGACCACCGAGGGCCTGAGCACCGTTGCGTTCGCTGCCAATTGCAGCATAAGCGCATCAAACCGATACTTTGAGGCAATGAACTCACCATCATCGATTTGTCCAAGCGCGGATATTTGAACAAAGTTGCGAATGCCCGTTTCGACGCAGGCCTTAGCCAGCGCCGCAGGCGCGCCCACATGGATGGCTTCAAATGTATCCTTGCCAACCTCGCGCAGAATGCCGGCGACATTGACCACGCCATCAATACCATCAAGTATCTCGCGCCAACTTTCAGCTGCCTGCATTTTCGACAGGTCGACGCTGCGCGTGTCGCCATCGTCAGGCGATGCGCTTCGAGGACGGACAGCGCAAACAACGCGCCAGCCGCGCGCGCGCAGGGCGGCGACGATATAGCCGCCGAGAAAGCCCTGGCCGCCGACGACCAGAATTGCGCGTGATGTCGAAGCAGCGTTTGTCATCGGATCACCGGGAAATCACTTGAGCATCGTCGCACGACTTCCGCGAAAGCCGGAACCGGGTTGTAGCCGGCCATGTTGCCGATCGGGCGCGGCAGCTTGTGTCTGAGATCCATTCGGCTTAGGTTTCCCGTGTGCTGACCCAGACCCACGGCAGCGGTCTGTTCTCGCCGCGGGCATCCAATCAATATTGACGACGCAGGATTTGCATGGACCCTCCCAACTCCCCGGACGACATTCTCCATTTCTGGTTCGATGAGATCGACTCGGCGCAATGGTGGAAGGCCGATCCGGCGTTCGATCAATTGATCGTCGAACGCTTTTCCGGGATCCACGCGCAGGTAAATTGCTGCAAATCGTTCTCCTGGCGCAAGAACCCGCAGGGTCGATTGGCCGAGATCATTGTTCTTGATCAGTTTTCACGCAACATGTTTCGCGGCACGGCGCAGGCGTTTGCCAGCGATCCGCTGGCTCTGGCACTCGCTCAGGAAGCGATCAATACAGGTGCCGACCAGGCGCTGACCCCGGCGCAGCGGAATTTCCTCTACATGCCTTTCATGCACAGCGAATCGAGGCTGATCCATGCGTTTGCCGAGCCGCTGTTCCGGGAACATGCGACGAAGAATACCTACGAGTTCGAGATGCGGCACAAGGTCATCATCGACCGATTTGGTCGCTATCCGCATCGAAACGTCATTCTCGGTCGTGAATCGACGGCGCAGGAGCTGGAATTCCTGAAGCAACCGGGGTCGAGTTTCTGAGTCGACAAACGGCTACCTCTACCAACCGCCGCCGCCACCGCCACCCCCGCCGCCGCCAGACGAGCCACTCGAACCGCCCGAGGATGTCGAGCCCGGTGCGGTCGAGGCAGAGGAGATCGAATTGCTCAAACCCGAGGTCAGTCCACTGGTGAAGGAGGCAAGGCCTGCGGCACCCATTGCGCTGCTGCCGTGATACCAGGCAGGCTGCACTTCGGCGAGCTGGTCGGCGGGCAATGCATCGGCGAAGCGCTTCGCCCACGCCTGCTCGACATCGAGCGCAAACGCGTAGGGCAGCAACGCGCTGAACTGCTCCGGATGATCCTCGGGACGATAGCGTGAATCGAGCTCCTGCTTCTCGGCAACGCCGAGGTACCAGCGAAAGCCTTCGATACGGTCGAGCAGCTTCGCCCCATCCTGGGTCGGTGCCTTCATCCAGTGCATGAACGCGATGTTGGTGCCGATGACGGCGACAAAGATGACTAGCAGCCCGACTCCGGCGGCCATCGCCAGGGCCACGATGCCGGCGATTTCGCCCAGGATGAAAGGCATTGCGAACGCCCAGAGCATGAGCGCACCCATCTTCGAAATGAGACCGCGTCCCGCGCTCCAGGCGCTGATCGCACTCGATACGAGGGCGTACACGCCGAAGCTCCACAGACTCAGCCAGACACACATGAACAAGACGACGAATTTGGCATCGCCGGGCACAGCGATCGCCGCGGCTAACAGAACGCCAATGGACATGATCAGACCCGGAATGAGTTTGCGCCCGTGGGTGAAGAAATACTTTTTCTCATAGTCGGCGGCGAGTGCGGCCTTGTGCGCGGACTTCGCCGAATTCATCCGCCGTGCCGTTGAGGAACTTCGCTTCAGTGTGATCGAATCACCGCCGGCGAACAGTTTCGTCATCAGTGCCGCTTCGCCGGCGGCGAAGTCGACGTGCTTTCCGGTTTGCTTGAGCGTGGTGACGCCGTTCTCCTCCCTGATGCTCAACGCCCCCTTTGCGGCCAGGCCGAGCACAGCCGCCGCGAAGCAGGATGCGTCGTAGCCCATGCGCCGGATATAGCGCAACGAAGCGGGCGAAAAACCCTGCGGTGGCTCGTAGATTGGAATCACCACACCGCGCGCGGGATCCCGCCCGTAACGCCTCCAGGTCAGCACGTAGTAGATCCAGATCAGGATCAAACCGGCGGTGCCGATGAGCAATTGCAGATTGTCCGCAAGCAGCCATTTCAGCTTCTGTTCCGAAGTCGGTTTGGCAACGATTCCCTTGGGGAATTCAAGGACGACGCTGAGTCCTTCACCCGGCTTCAGTTCGACGGTCGAACGGTAGCTGGCGCCGTCTGCAGTTACGCTGGAATCGAGATTGGCCGCCGTCGAACCCTGCGCTCCGGTATAGCCGTAGGCTTTCAGTGAATTCTGCGCAACCGGGGTCGGCAGGTGGATGCTGGCACTGGCGCTGGCAATCGGAAAGGCCCAGCCGTTGCCGGTGACGTTCCAGAACAATTCGTCGTGATCGTCAAAGAATCCGAGTTGCCGGGACGTGCGGTATTCGAGCACATAGGTGTATTCGCCCGGCTTGAGCAGGACATTCTCATTGCCGAGGTAAATCCGCACGCCATTGGAAAGCGATTCGCTGCGCCAGGGTTCGGTCCGACCATCACGCTGCGCGCTGATGAAATCGAAGCCGGTGACGTAGCGCTGGCCCAGCGGATCACGATAAGTCGTCGGGAAATCTCGATACACGCCACGACGGATCTTGTCCCGTTCGGCGCGCACGGTGATGGTTTCCCTGACCGTCATCGTCGCATCGGCGGCAATGGCGATATCACTGTGGTAGGCGAGAATGGTTTCTTCGGCGCTGGCACCGAACATCAGCAAGCCCGCGCAAATCGCAACAACCCGGACGATCAATCGGCGCATCACGAGTCTGTTCCCATAGTCAGTGCCATCAAGGCGTTGGCGTGGATCAGTGACTTCTGCAAGTGGTCGAAAGCGTAGCAGAACCAGGGATTCAGCCGATGCACTCGATCACGACGGGCGGGGCAACGAGTCGCCTCGACCGTAGCCTTGTGCCAAGACCCATCGTGGTGATCAAACGGAGATTCCAGCCGGGCGCAAACCCGGTCGCCAGCAACACCACGCCGAGGCATACTCGCTGTCCCCGCAGTGGAGACCGATCATGCAGCCCGCCGTTGTTCATCCTTCCCTGTTTGCCTCGATCGGCGTGATCGCCCTGGTGCTCTGGCGCGTTTATGCGCGAATTCGTCGTGTGATCGGGCGTCAGTCGCTGAAACGTCGACGGCAGCTGATCAGCGTGGTCGTATTCCCGATCGTGCTGGTCCTGCTGCTATTGGCGTCAATCGCGAATCCGCCGAGCGCCATCGGCCTCTGCGCAGGTGCGGTGATCGGCAGCTTGCTTGGCGCCTACGGATTGCGCCTGACTCAGTTCGAGGTGACCGAGGCCGGCCATTTCTACACGCCCAACGCCCATCTCGGCATCGCCTTGTCCTTGCTCTTCGTCGGTCGTCTGGCTTATCGCTTTTTGCACCTGCAGATGATGGGAGATGCAGCGGCCGCGCCGCCGGACGCTTTCACCCGCAGTCCGCTGACGCTGCTCATCTTTGCCACCTTGATTGGCTATTACATTACCTATGCCATCGGCTTGTTGCGCTGGTCGGCGAACACGCCGTTGCCTGCGCCGGGTGCGCCCATGCCTGCAGCGCAAGGCGATTCGGCCACGACTCTTGCCAATGATTCGCGAAATTCCGGACTGTCCTGAATCGACACGTGCCAGCGTCCAACCGCTGCAGCCGATCAACGCGGATTCGCGCACACACAAAATGGAGAGAATGCGATGCCGATCAACACGCTGAGGGCCTGGCATGAACTGGTCGAATCGAAATCAGCAGAGAAGCTGGATCTTCTGCTCGCCGATGAGGTTGTCTTCCATTCGCCGGTCGTGCACACCGCGCAGATCGGCAAGCCGATCACCGCCATGTATCTGCAAGCGGCTTTGCAGGTTTTCGGCAATGAGACGTTTCGCTATGTGCGCGAAGTCAGCGGCGCGCGTGATGCCGTGCTCGAATTCAATCTCAGCATCGATGACATCGAGATCAACGGTGTCGACATGATTCGCTGGAACGACGACGGCCGCATCATCGAGTTCAAGGTCATGTTGCGACCGCTCAAGGCGATCAATCTGATCCACGCGAAGATGGGACAGCTGCTTCAGGCGCACCGCTGAGACAGGGATCAGGTTTCTTGCGTTGGAGGAAGTATCAGCAACTTCCGTTCGTGGAGAGCCGAGCCTGTCCTCAGCTACCTCCACTTGTGTTCGTGGTGAGCTTGTCGAACGATGAGCGGAAGCTCGTCCCAGCCCTCCCGCGACGTGAGTTCATCTTTCGACAGGCTCAGGACGAACGGACTAGGTAAGCGCGATTCGGATCAGGTTTCGAGAAATCCGCGGATCAGGCGATTGATCCGATCCGGCTGTTCATGCACAAGCCAGTGCGTGCCTTCGGCGATGCGCACGATCTGCAGATCGTCGACCCATTGTTCCAGGCCATCGAGCAGATGCTTCGGCAACGCGTGGTCGTTCTCGCCCCAGATCACCCGCGTCGATACGCGAACGCGCATCTCCTCGGGATCCACCTTCAGCGACAGCGGTCCAGGCTCGGTGTCGGTCGGCGGATGCAGTGGCGAGGCGCGATAGTAATTGACCGCACCGTGCAGTCCACGGCGCCAGCATTCGTGATAGCGCTTGCGCACCTCATCGGTGTACCACGCTGGCGTGGTCGTTCCGAGGTTGCGAAAAAAGCCCTCGAGCAAGGTGAAGTCGTTCTCCATCAACGCTTGCTCGGAGCCCTCGCGGCGCAGCCAGTTCATGTACTGGCTGGATTGTTGTTGTGCCGGCTCATCACGCAGCGCCTGCAGAAATAGCCAGGGATGCGGTGAGTTGATGATGATCAGCTTTTCGAGCAATTGCGGCAGCGCGATCGCCAGACTCCAGGCCACGGCACCGCCCCAATCGTGCGCAACCAGGACAAATCGTTCGTAGCCGAGATCGGCTGCGAGCAAGCGCAAGTCATCGACAAGATGCCGGGCCTTGTACGCGGAAACCTCGTGCGGCATGTCCGAGCGATTGAAGCCGCGCAGATCCGGCGCAACCGCGAAATGATCCGCACCGAACTCGCGCAGCTGGGCCTCCCACGCGTAGCAGAACTCCGGAAAGCCATGCGCAAACAGGATCAATGGTTTGCCGCGCTCGCCCGCGCTCGCATAGTGCAGCCGGATTCCGTTTGCAAGATGGGCGAACTGATCGGTCTGGATTGATGCGGTCATTGATGAGGATTCCTGCGCTTGCGAAACCCATTATGGCGTGTCGGCCGATCGCGGATTTGTCCCTGGATGGCCGGGTCACAATCCTGTTTTCCACGCGTTTCGTGCACATCCATCCTGTGCGATGATCGCGACATGCCAACACCTGCCAATCTCTTTGCTCTGATCATCTTCAGCGTAACCGGCTTCGCTGTGTTCCGCTGGGCGAGCAAACAAGCCTACTGGCGTGCCGCCGGAATCGGCGTTGCCTTGATGGTCTATCCGTACTTCGTCGAGCGTACCTGGTTGCTCTACGCGATTGGTCTGGGATTGTGTGGCTTGCTCTTTTTCTTCAGAGACTGATTTGCGATGCGCATTCGATTGATTCTTGCAATACTGTTTCTCGCCACATGTGGCGCAGCCAGCGCCCATGACATCAGCGCCAGCGCAAGCTACCTCGGCAACGAGGGCGTCCTCGTCGCCCGCGGCAAGACCAAGGTTGTCTTCGACGCGTTCTATGCCGACAGCTATGGCACCTATTCGCTGGTTCCCGATTCGATCAGGTCGGCCTTGCTCAAGGGCACGCCGCCCTATGACGGAATCGATGCCGTTTTCGTTTCGCATGTCCATGGCGATCATTTCACCGCGTCGCATGCAGTCGCATTCCTGCGCGCTCATCGCAAGGTCAAGCTGTTTGGTTCCACGCAGACTTTCGACGCACTGGTCGAGGAAGTCGGCAAGGAGGATCCCTTGTTGAAGCGCATCGTCAGCGTCGATCTTGGCCCCGATGACGCGCCGAAAAGCTTCGACATCAACGGCCTGCAGATCGAAGTGGTCGCCATTCCACACGCGGGCGGCAAGTCGCGAGCGAGCATCCAGAATCTGTCGTGGCGGGTAACTCTGGACAAGGACACGACCGTGCTTCATCTCGGAGATGCAGATACAAGGCTTGCCGATTTCGAGAAGCATGCCGCCCATTTCGCAGCACGCCATGCCACGGCGGCGTTTCCGCCTTACTGGTTCTTCGATAGCGCAGCGGGCAAATCCATTATCGACACCTATCTGAATGCCGATCAGATCATCGGCATCCATGTTCCTGCCGCCGCGATCGGACATGGCGACGCATGGCGTGAGCGTGCGGGCGGCGACTTGTTCACTGATCCGGGTGAATCCCGCAAGCTGGATTGAGCATGCCCAACCCCTTCCACCTAGCCATCCCGGTTCACGATCTGGCCGCTGCACGCGCGTTCTACGGCGGCGTGTTGGCGTGTCCCGAAGGACGCAGCTCCGCGCAGTGGGTGGACTTCAATCTGTACGGTCATCAGTTGGTTTGTCATGTCGTTGAAGGTACAAGGGCAACGTCATCAGCAGGCAGCAATGCGGTTGACGGCCATGCGGTTCCGGTGCCGCACTTTGGCGTGGTGCTGGACAGGCCGGAATGGAATTCACTGGCCGAGCGCCTGCGTGCGGTGGCTACATCGTTCGTGATCGAACCGCATTTGCGCTTCGTTGGCCAGCCCGGTGAACAAGCGACGATGTTCCTGCTCGACCCATCGGGCAATGCCCTCGAATTCAAATCATTCGCTGACATTGAAGGTCAGTTGTTTGCGACCTGAGTGCCGAATGGAAAGTCACAGGCCAGCAATGCCTGAGCGTCATGTCGACCCCGCTTCGAATCACCCGCTCGGTTTCACGTCCGCTTCGCTGAAACCCTTCCTATGCCGTGGAGTTCCGGTGTGACTGCAATCGAACAAGCCATTCGCAACACATTGAATGATGCCTATGGCCTCGAAGGCGACATCCGCCGTTTGCCGGGCGAATACGATCTCAATTTTGTCATCAAGGCGGCGAGCAGGCGTTTCGTATTCAAGCTGATGCGTGCGGATTGTGATGTGCCATTCGTCGAAATGCAGATCGCGGCACTGCAGCATGTCGGCAGATCAGAACTCGCCGGCATCGTCCCCGAAGTGATCTGCACGAAAGCAGGTGCGCCGATGGTCATGCTTGCCGACGGCGGCGGAGATCAGCGCGTCGGTTGGCTGCTTTCGTTTCTGCCAGGAACGTTGATGGCGGAACTTGAAGCGTGGACACCACCGCTCGCTGCCTCGATCGGCAATTTGCTCGGTCGCCTCGATCGTGTGCTCGAATCCTTCGATCACCCGCTGCTCGATCGCGTACTGAAATGGGATCTGCGCCAGGCCGGCTGGATTTCACAACATCTCGACTCAATCAGCGAACCGACACGTCGGGCGCACATCAAGCAGATCAGCGCGCGCTTCGTGCGGGAGCTGAAGCCGCGTCTCGATGCCCTGCCACGGCATGCGATCTACAACGACGCCAACGACATGAACGTGTTCGTTTCGGGCAAGGGCGATCAACTGGAGGCGAGTGGGCTTGTCGACTTCGGCGACATGATCCGCAGTCCCCGGGTATGTGAACCGGCGATTGCGCTGGCCTACGCGATGATGGGGCCAGCCGATCCGCTGGCGCGCGGCGTGGCTCTCGCCCGGGCCTATCATCAGGCCTTTCCGCTATCGAACGAGGAAGCGGCCTTGCTTGCGCCGCTGGTCAAAGTACGACTCGCGATCACGGTAGCCAATGCAGCGATCCAGCGCGCGGAAAATCCGCACAACCGCTATCTGGCGGTCAGCGAAGCACCGGCCTGGCGCCTGCTCGATTATCTCGATGCGATCGGTGACGAGGCCTTCGAAGCGGCGATTCGTGCTGCCTGCATGAGGGAAGTCGAGCCATCCCCGCGAGCGACCAAGACCAGCCTGCTGGCGCGTCGGCGCATCGTTGCGCTCGGCAACCAGTCGTTGTTCTACGAAGATCCCCTGCACATCGTCAGCGGCCGCAAACATTTTCTCCACGATGCAGATGGGGTCGAGTATCTCGATGTGTACAACAACGTGCCGCATGTCGGTCATGCCCATCCGCATGTGGTCGATGCCGTCACCAGGCAGATGGCGACGATCAACACGAATACCCGCTATCTGCAGGAAGTCCACCTCGACTATGCCGAACGCATGCTGGCACGGCTGCCTGCCCATCTGAGCAAGATCGTGTTTCTCAGCTCGGCCAGTGAAGCCAATGAACTGGCCCTGCGGCTTGCCCGTGCCGCGACCGGCGCGCGCGACATGCTGGTGATGGATCACTGCTATCACGGCAACACGACCGGGGCGATGGATATCAGCCCATACAAATTCGGCCACGCGAAGAGCCTGAATGCTGCGCCGGATTGGGTCCATGTTGTGGCCCAGCCCGACGTCTATCGCGGCATCCATCGCGGCGCGGGTGCGGCGGAAAAATACATCGATGAATTCCGTAAAATTCTTGGCAACATCGAGCGCAAGGGACGCAAACCTGCCGGTTTCATTTGCGAATGTCTGCCCAGCGTCGGCGGCCAGATCGTGCTGCCGCCGGGTTACCTCAACACGGTCTACGCGATGGTCCGCGCCGCGGGTGGCATCTGTATTGCCGATGATGTGCAGACCGGGCTCGGACGCCTCGGCCATTGGTTCTGCGGTTTCGAGCAGCAGGAATGCATGCCCGATGTCGTCGTCTGGGGCAAACCGCTAGGCAACGGATTTCCGCTTGCCGCGGTCGCCATGACCCGACCGATTGCCGATGCCTTTGCCCGAGGGCCGGAGTTCTTTGCGACGTTCGGCGGTTCGAGTGCGGCTTGTGCAGCCGGTGCCGCGGTGCTCGATGTGATGAATGACGAAAACCTGCAGGCCAGGGCGCTGAAAACCGGTGAGCAACTGCTGACCGGTCTCGCCGAGCTTGCACAGCGCCACGCCATCATCGGCGATGTGCGCGGCTTCGGATTGTTCCTCGGCGTTGATCTCGTCCGGGATCGCGCGCGCCGCGATGCAGCCACGGTCGAAGCCAGGCGACTGATGAATCGACTGCGCGAAAAGCGCGTGCTGGTCGGCCTCGAAGGGCCAGAAAACAACGTGCTGAAGATTCGCCCGCCGATGAGTTTCGACAGCGCGGCGGCCGAGCAATTTCTGACTCGACTCGACGAAGCCCTGGCCGACATTTCTTAGCAAGTTGTGATCTGCATTCCATTGCCGATGTGATGCATTCGACAATTCGCTACCGAGCGGAGCATTTGGCAAGCCGATTCACGAAAACCTGATCCGGTTTCCGCGCTTTTCCCGCATAGGAAGAGCAAGCAGACGTTGGCCGTCTGTGCCGAGGAATCAGGATGTTTGAGCAACGACTCGTCGCAACCAAAGCTACGAACAAGATCGGCGTCGGCCGACTCCCCACAGCCAGCCTGATCGTGACGCTGTCGATCCTGCTTGGCGCCTGCTCGGACAGCGGGGAAATGCTCGCGACAGATGCGCCAGACCAGCGTCCCATGCTCGCCCAGTCGATGCCTGCCGCCTATTCGACGATGCCAATGCAAGGCGCTGCGCAACGGTCGGCTGACAACAGCGGCAACGCCGGTTTGTCGGCAAATCGCGTCAACCCATCCCGAGTCAGCTTGCCGGGTAACGCGATGCATATGCAGCGCGTCGAGATCCTCGATCGGCAGGGCTTCGAGCGGACCATGGTCGCCGCAACCGCAATGATTCCGGTCGGCTGGCAGGCCCAGGGTGGCGTGGTCTGGTCCCCCAGTGCGTGCGGCAATGGCTACAAATTCAACTGGTCGGCAAGCTCAGCCGATGGCAATCAGGGCATTGCCCTGTTTCCGGGTCAGCAATGGACCTGGAGCAATTTCCCGATCAGCGGGATGAGCTGCCCGACTGCGCAGATCAGTTCGGTCAGGGAGTTCCTGCAGGATCTGGTCAGGCGAGCGCGACCCGGCGCCCGGGTCATCGATTTTCGTCCACGCGAGGATCTGGCCAAACCCTACCAGCAGCTCAACAGCGTCATCCCGATCGGCAGTGGTGAGCTTCGGAGCTGGGTCGAGGCGGGCGAGATCCTGATCGGATACAGCAACGCACGTGGCGTGGAAATCCGGGAAACCGCAGCAGTCGTCGCCTTCTTCAATCTGAGCAGGATGTCTGGCATCAACGGCGGCGAGATGCAGACCCTGAGCGGCCAGACCCTGACGGGCTTTGCGGCTTACGCGCCGAATGGTCAGCTGGATTTCAAGGCCGATGAAACCATGCGCAAGGCAATCCAGCCAGGCGCCGATTGGCTGGCGAAGATCAACAATCACAATTCGGCGCTTGCGAAAAACACCAATGACACCTACCGCAACATTTCCAGGATCAATGCTGATGGTGCGCGTCAGCGCCTTGCACTGAACGCCAGGACCAGCTCGGAAATCAGTGACATGCAGATGGAATCCTGGAAATACAAAAACGAACTCTGGGACAAACAGACTCGTGAAACGGGCGAGATGATCAACGAAGTCGAAACCTACGATGACCCGCAGAGCAGCACCGGTGCCGTGCAACTTTCCTACAACTACAAGAACGCCTGGCGACTCGACGATGGCACCTATGTGCTGACCGATGACGCCAACTTCCAACCCTACAAGGATGCCGGCCAGTTCGGCCAAAAACTCAAGGTGCAGGAATGAACAACATGATGACGAAATCCGGATTGACTATTCTTCTGCTCTTGCTCGCGACGCCGACGTTCGCGCAGGACAGCTTCAATGATGCGCAGAGCAATAGCCAGCAACAGGGATACCAACAGCAACAACAGCAGCACTATCCGCAACAACAGCAACAAGGCTATCCACCACAACAGGGTCAGGGCTATCCACAACAACCGCAAGGAAATCAGCTGCAGCAAGGCTACCCGCAGCAGCAGCAACAGCAGCAGCAAGGATACCCGCAACAATCGGGCTACCCGCAGCAAGCGCAGCAGCAGGGATATCCGCAGCAAGGCCAGCAACTGCAGCAAGGTCAGGGCTATCCGCCGCCGCCAACCAGCGGGCAAGGCTATGCTCAGCAAGCACAAGGCCAGCCGGCAAACGTCCGACCACCGAATTTCGCCGCCGCCGCGCAAATGGAGAATCAGGATTTCGGTGTACAGCCGATTTCACGGTTGCATGACGGCGCGCCGCATGGTCCGACGCCGACCAGCATCCCGGGAGGAAAAGTGATCAGCACTCAGGAGCTGGCCATGAACATGACCCGCAATCCGCAAGGGATGGCCGTGTTCGACATACTTGGCGGTGCGGAAACACTACCGACTGCCACCTTCGCCACGCCCGCCGCCGAACCGGGAGCCTTCAATGATCAGGTGCAGCAGAATTTTGCTCAGTACCTGCAAAAGGTCACCGCGGGCAACAAGGCCAAACCCGTGGTCATGTACTGCCTGAATCCGCATTGCTGGATGTCATACAACGCCGCCTTGCGCGCGATCAATATGGGTTATACCAATGTGCTCTGGTATCGCGGCGGCATCGAGGCCTGGAAGGCAGCCGGCTTGCCGACGGCAAGCCAGAACGGCTACTCGAACTGAGTTGGCGGGAATGTGCTCGAAAGCGCCCGAATCCTGCCTTCGTCCCGGCGTTCTGACCAGCTCGGCGCCGGGACGATCACCTACTCTTTCCCGGAGCAATCCGATTCGGCCATCGGCGCACCCGAAAATGCCTGGATCAGCGTTTCCTTTTCGAGGCTGCGGAAGATGTTGTCGTGACGGAGCTTGGGGTGCTCGGAAAAGCTCCAGTGGAAATTCGGCAACCGATTCCGGCACAGCGCATCAGCCAGGTGGGTGGAAGAGATGGCTGTGTCCGCAGAGGATGCGAAGAACAGCCGCGCATGGATGTCGACCGAGCCATCGAGACGGGTACTCGATTCACGCCACCATTGTTCGGCGTTCCACCACAGACTTGGATCGAACGCGATGTAGGTGTCGAACAGATCCGGTTTCAGGAACAGCGTTTCGATCACGAACAGGCCGGCCAACGATTCGCCGATGATCGCCGAATGGCTGTTGACGTTATAGAACATCGCGATCTGCGGTTTGAGTTCCTTCTCGATGAATTCACGAAAGCTCGCGGATTCACCGACAACCGGCGCGATCTCGAGATCGCTGGCGACCGTTGTCGGACCGGTCAAATCACGGCGACGTTCGGTGTTTTCGATTCCGACCAGCAGCATTGGCGGAATCGTCTTGTGCTTGATCAGCGCATCGAGGGTGATCGAAAGATGCGAAAAGTCCTCCTTCTCACCACCATCAAGCATATACAAGACCGGATAGCGATCTGCCGCCTTGCCATCGTATTCGGGTGGCACATAAACATTGATCACACGCGTTTCCGACAACAGTTTCGATGGGATGCGCAGGGTCAGATGCGCCGGCATCTCTTCGTCGGCAGCGATCGCCGGGTTGATTGCAAGCAGAGCGAATAGAACGATCAGGAATCCGGAAATGAGCATCCGCGAGAGGCAGTTCATCAATGCAGTTACCAGTTTGGGGATGGGCCAACTGTAGCGCGAATCTGCAAAAAGACGACGGATCAATGACCATTGCAGAAGCGGCGCCCTCGAATGCGCGCATCAATCAGGTGGATACGCAGCCAATACATCGCGTGATCACCGGGTTGGCAGCAAGCCGTCGCAAATCGATGTCCTCGTCGCAGACAAAGCAGCTGCCGAAATCACCGGATTCGATGCGCTGCAAGGCGCCCTTGATGGCGAGCAGCCGCTGCTGGCGGCGGCGCTCGATCTCTTGCGCCATCTGTTGGCCCTGCAGGGCATCGATGCGTGACAGGCGGCCCATGCGTGACTGGTCGAGCTCGACAGGCCGAGCGGCGTCTTCACCGGCTTCGGCCATGGCATCGAGATCTGCTTGCTGTTCAAGCAGGCGACGTCGAAACGCGTCAATCTCGCCAGGCTTCATCGGCGTACAGGGGCGTGTGCGGGTGGACGGGTCGCCGAAATCACCGCGAATCAGGGATTTGCCAAGGCCTTGGCAGCTCGCTTGCGTTCCGGTGGATAGACGACAAACTCGACGATGTTCGTCGGGCTCTCGCCCTGAAAGATGAAACGGGTGCCGTTCGGATCACGCTTCAACGTGATCAAACCCCCTTCGGAAAACAGGCAGCGGCCTGGATTCAACCCATCGTTGAGGACTTCCAGGCAGTCTTCCACCTCGAAATCCAGCGCGTTGAGCTTGACGACCTGAGCGTCGCCATACGCGGTAATGCGCGCTCCCGAACCCTCCTTTTCCACCAACACCATATCGTTGGGACCAAAGCGGGATGAGGAGAGGACCGCCGCGGCAATGAAAACAGTTGAAACGAACATGGAAAACCCCCTGATCAAAATACCCCGTAACAATACAACGTCTGCTCTCCAGCGCATTGTTGCAATGCCGCAAACGACGCGATGTGGCCACCGCCAGGTCCGGACTGGTCGGGCAAGCGGTGCCTCTGATACCGATGTTTGTTCCTTCGGAAGACGTTGCCCTCAAACCGGTTTGGTTTGCGGCTACCCTGTCGGCCAGTGGCCGGGATGTCGGCAAGCCACGGTATTCATGGCTTGCATGTCGATTGCATGGTGAAATCGAGGCTGTCTCTTTTCGTGATCCGAAACACCCAATCTTGCTGGAGCAATTCAAATGATCCGTTTGCCTTTCGTCGCCTCGATGTCAGTTCTCACCCTCGGTATCCTCGTGGCTTTCCCGGTTCGCGCCGACGATGACCAGTTTGTCCTGCGCCTGGGCGCGATTCAGGTCGATGGCGACACCCACATCAATGGTGCCGTCGATTTCTCGGGCGACGCCTACAACTATTCCAGCGGCGCTCTCGGCTTTGACAAGCATATCGTTCCGCGTGTCGAGGGAGTCTTTCGTTTCAGCGAACGCAATCGCCTGCTGTTCAACTACTTCAGTTACGACAACGATGATCGCTATGTGTTCGATGATGAAATTGACGTCGGTGGCGGCGTCGTCTTGCCCGCGGGCACGACAATCGAAACAAAAACCAGGTTCGACCTCGGCAATCTCGTCTATGACTTCGCATTGATACAGACGCCCACGGTGAGTGTCGGCGTGCAGATCGGCGCGGCCTGGGCCAATCTCGAAGGTAGCGTGCGGCTTGACGACGAACTGGTTCACCTTGACAGCAGCGAGAGCCTGAATGGTGCGGCACCGATGATCGGCGCACGCCTGTCGACGATGAGCGAAGATCGCCGATGGGGATTCACGCTCCAGGCCCAGTATCTCAGCACACGCTGGGGAAATTTCGACAAATACAGCGGCGACATCAGCCGCGCGAATGCGCTGGTCGAATACCGCTTCACCAACAACTTTGGTGTCAATGCAGGCTACGACTGGTTCCGCATCGATGCCAATCGAAACCGGTCAAACGATACCCTCGGATTCGATTTGAGCTTCAAGGGACCGACCGCCGGAGTGACCCTGGCGTTTTGACCCTTGTTTTGTTGTGCGGAAGACCTGCATTCGGCATTGAGGCTCCAATGAGCCCAGCCTATCGGGTGGTCTTCGACGATTTGCATGCCGGTCGTGCACCACAGGCAAAAAGGCGGTGATGCGCAGATGGGTTTGTACGCCGATCAAACCTGCTCCGAAAGGCTGCCATGGCAAAAAAAGGGGCCGCACAAGGCGGCCCCGAAGCGTTTGCGATGCGCTCTGCAATCAGAACTTGACGCTGGCCTCGACGTAGCTGTAACGACCCGGCAGATCGTAGGTCGATGCGTCGTAGCCGTTGAGCGAGCAGCTCTGGCAAATCGGCGGCGTCTTGTCAGTGATGTTGTTGATGCCACCGGCGATGACGAAGTTCATGGTGGTCGGCAATTTCCAGCTTGCACGAAGATCGTGGAACGTCGTTGCACCGAGGTGGTTGGTGCCAGCTGCAGCGTTGCTGCAGTTGTCGAAGCCGGCGACGGTGTCGCAGGACTCGGTCAGGTCTGAAATGTAGCGTGCCGACCAGCTCAGATTGACGTCGCCAATGGCCCAGGTCAGGCGAGCCGTTGCACGCCAGTCGGGGATCGCACTGTCGTTGACTTCAACCCCAACCACACGTGGTTCGGCGAGCCCGGAGTCGGTTGCGATGGCTTCGTAACTGGTGACCTTGGTCGCCGACAGGCTGGCCCCGAAGATTCCGATGCCGGTCTCGTTGCCCAGCCAGCTGATGCCGAAGTCGATACCCTTGGTGTTGACCTTGCCAAGATTGAACAAGGTGTTGTCAAAACCGTTGATATTGCCGCCCGAAGAGCGACTGATGCCGCCGCAGAAAATCGGATCGAGCGTTGCCACGCAACGGTCGAGCTGGGTCTGCGCATCGGAGGCCTGGATCGCGTCCTTGATCCGGATGTTGTAGTAGGTCACTTCGAAATCGAGCTTTTGCGACCAGTCGGTGTTGGCGCCCCAGCTCGGGCTGTAGACGCCGCCGACGGTCAGACTCTTCGAGGTTTCGGGCTTGAGGTTGGCATTGCCGCCGGTGACCACCGAGATTTGTGAATTGGCCTGCTCGAAGCTTGCCGGATTCGGCACACCCAGCGCCGCGCAGTTGTCACCTTGCTGGCCGGTCGCGCCATTGCAGGGATCCTGGATCTGCGCATCGAAGCGGGCGAAGGTGCCAAACAGCTCGCCGATCGACGGTGCGCGGAAACCTTCGGCCCAGGTGCTGCGCAGGGTCAGGTCGTCATTGAGCTGCCAGCGCAGGCCAACCTTGTTGTTGGTCGTGTTGCCGAAGTTCGAATAGTCCGAGAAACGCGAAGCGACGCTGAGATCCAGACGCTTGGCAAAACTCAGGTCGGCGAGCAGGGGCGCATTGAGTTCGAGATAGAACTCGTTGACTGAATACTCGCCACTGGTCGGGCCGGATGGCACGCCGTTCGACTCGCCCGCGGTGACGATGGAATCGGGCGTGTATGAACCGCTTTGCTTGCGGTGTTCATAGCCACCGGCGAAGGCAAGTGGACCGGCCGGCATATCGAACAGGTCGCCGGAGATGTTCGCAGTCCAGTTGGTCAACTTCTGGCGACTGCGATCATTTTCGACAAACAGAATGTAGTCGAGCATGTCCTGGGTAATCGAGCCCGGACCGCCGAACAAGTCGAGCGGGACGCAAGGCGCCGTGCAATCGGCAACCGGGCCGAGCGCGCGCTGGATATGCGCGATGTTGTAGGTGCCGTTGACCGTCTGCGTGGCCTTGTTTTCGGCGCTGACAAAGTTCACATCCCAGAAGAACTGACGATCACCGGCACTGAAATCGCCGTTCAGACCGGTCGAGAAGTAGCTTGTGTCGACATTCTGGCGGAAGATGCGCGGCCCACCTTCAAGCGGACGGCGGGTGATGAAGGAGCCCTCCGGACTGATCGTTCCGAACGGGTTGTAGGGATTGCTGGCATCAATGCCAATGGTATCGGCAAGGCCACCGCTGCCGGCTTCGGAACCGAGGAAGATCGGTTCGGGTGCGGCCTGGTTGACCGATTCGCGCTTGGTATAGGTGCCTTTCAGATTCCAGCTGACGTGGTCGGTAATGCGGTAGGTGCCCTGAGCGAACAGACCGGTGCGCTTGGACGGCGTAAGCAACAGGTTGAACGGCGAATAATTGAAGCGTTCGGCATTTGTCCACGGGCGAAAGCCGCCCGCACCGTCTCCGGAAAGGTTGCAGAACGAGGCGCCAGAGTCAGGATCCACGGGACAAAGACCGCCATAGGTTTCGCTCGGGTCTGCCGGAGCGAATACCTGGCGACCATTCGGAGTCGCCGAACTCCAGCTGTTCGGGTTGACTGCGCCATTGATTCCCGGCGTCGGAAAGCGCGATTGCTCCCAATCGTTCGCGCTGATGCGCTTTTGGTCGTAGTAGCTCAGATCGACGAAAAAATCGAACTTTTCGGCACTGCCGCCGAGCGAGATGTTGCCTTGCTGGGTCTTGCCATCGCCGGTCGAGTAGTCGCCGACATACAGACGCGCCGCGCCACCATCCTGCTTCTTCTTGGTGATGATGTTGACTACGCCGGCAATTGCATCGGAACCGTACAGCGACGAGGCACCGTCGGTCAGGATCTCGATGCGATCCACCGCGCTGGCCGGAATCGTGTTGAGATCGACCGCAGCAGATACGCCGGAGGCCGAAGATTCGCTGACCCAGCGCAAGCCATCGACGAGGATCAAGGTGCGCTTGGCACCGAGGTTGCGCAACGAGACCGTGGTTGAGCCTGATCCCACGCCGGAACCATCCGGGCTGAAGCCGAAATTGCCAGCCGAGTTGAATTTGGTATTGAGCGAGGAGCCACTGACCGAGAGACGCTGGATCACGTCACCGATCGAGCCAAGGCCCGTCGCTTCGATGTCCGCGGCGGTAATGACCTGCACTGGCGTCTGACCTTCGACATCGGCCTTCTTGATGCGCGAGCCGGTGACCTGGATGGCCTCCAGCTGTTGTGCGTCATCACCGCGATCCTGCTGTGCCAATACGACCGCGCCGGGTGCTGAGATCAAGCCGGCGGCGAGAACCAGTTGAACGGCACCACTCAGGGCGCCAATACGGGTATTCATAGACAAGTCTCCATTGGAATGGGCGAGCAGACCACACAAAAGGCACTGCATTCGGGGGTGCGCGGTGCCTGAGGACAGGCAATGTAAATAAAACGTTAGAAAAGCGCCAGCGGTGTTTGTCTCATTTCGAAGAAATTTCTTGTAGCAGTTTCTATCGCCTGCAAAATCAATGATTTGCAGAGCCTGCTTTTTTCCTGCTCGCGGCGTCTCGGGCACTCAGTGCAGGGTAAAAACCTGAACGACACCGGCCAGCGCACGTTCATGGGTTCATCCGCTGTGTCGCGATACACTGGCGACATGCCCAATAGAATCCGTGTCCTGTTCGTCCGCTGCGCCGCCCTTTGCGTCGCGGCTTCCCTGTCACCGCTACTTGCTGCAGCCCATCCGGATCGCGCCGAACAGCGCCAGCACTACCGCAACGCACTCGATGCCATCGAGCACGGCAAAGCCGACGCGTGGAAGCGCGAGGTGGTCAATCTCGATGGCTATCCCTTGAGGCCCTATATCGATCTGGCCCTGCTCGAACGTCGCAACGCCAAGCCCTCGATCGCCCAGGTCCAGGCCTTCATCAAGCTCTGGCCGGATACTCTGGTTGCCGAGCGCCTGCGTGAATCGACCTTGCGTGATCTGGCGAAAAAGCAGGACTGGAACGGATTCCGCAAACTATGGACCGGCAGTCGCGCCGATGATCTGCAATGTGCCTGGCAGCGCGCGCGCATTGCCGCCGGTGAAAAGCCCGACTACACCCGTGACATCGCCGACTTGTGGATGCAACCGCGGCCGACATCGTCAACCTGCGATCCGCTGTTTGCCTGGGCGCGAAGCAACGGTCAGTTGACCGATGCCAATGTCTGGAAGCGCATTGAGGCAGCCGCGCTTGCAGCCAATCCGGGCACGGCATCGAGCATCGCCAACCTGCTCGACGGTGCCGACAAGGCAGCCGCCAACCGCATCGCCAGCGCCGTTCGCGATCCGGCCGGCGTGTTGGCCAAGGCCGGACAATGGCCAGACACGCCGCGAAACCGCGACGCGGTATCACTTGGCATGTTTCGCTACGCGCGCAAAAACAGTCGCGGCGCCGAAACCCTGTGGGCCGACCTCGGTGACCGCTTCAAGTGGGACCCCGAGCAGAAGAATCGTGTGCTCAATGCCATAGCCGTCTATCGGGCGACCAGTTACGAATCCGATGCGCTGGCCCGGCTGAAGGCGCTGCCAAAGGATGCCGAAAATGACGCCTCGCGCGAGTGGCGCGTGCGCGTCGCCCTGGCCAGCGGCGACTGGAGCGAAACCCTTTCCGCACTCAATGTGATGAGCGACGAGCAAAAGGCCGATGCCCGCTGGCGCTACCTGCGCGCACGCATGCTCAGCAAACTCGATCGCAAGGCCGAAGCCGACGCGGTATTCGCCGACGTCGCCACAGAAGCCAATTTCCACGGCTTTCTCGCCGCCGACTGGATCAATGCGCCCTATCAGATCTGTGCGACCACGGTGGTTGAAGACAAGGCCGCCGAACAACACATTGCCAATCAACCTGATCTTGCCCGCGCACTCGAGTTTTACGCGCTTGGCGATCTTCCCCAGGCCCGCCGCGAATGGAATTTCGCCCTGCGCAAGTTCGATCCACAGCAAAAGCGGCTTGCCGCCGACTACGCCTACCGCAACGACTGGTTTGATCGCGCGATCTTTCAGTTCTCCTCATCGCCGCAAACGATGAGCTTCTATGAGCAACGCTTTCCGCTGGCGCAGAAATCCCGCGTGATCCGCGCATCGCGCGAAGCCGGTGTGGACCCCGCCTGGGCCTACGCGATCATCCGCGCCGAGAGCGCCTGGATGAGCGATGTGCGCTCACATGCCGATGCCTACGGGCTCATGCAATTGCTGCCCGGTGTGGCGAAGAAGGTGGCCCAGGGCGCCAAGCTGCCCTATAGCAAGCCCAGCGACCTTTTCGACCCGGCCTTGAACATCAAGCTCGGCACCCTGTTTCTTGGCCAGATGGCGAACAAGTACTCGGGGAGTCCGTGGCTGGCCAGTGCCGCCTACAACGCCGGCGGCTCGCCGGTAGGCCGCTGGCTTGACGCACGCGGCACGATGGAACCGGATTTCTTCATCGAGACCATCCCGTACAAGGAAACCCGCGAATACGTCGCCCGCGTCCTCGCCTTCAGCGTCCTCTACGACTGGCGACTCAACGACAAGGTAATTCCACTGGCCACTCGCATGCCCAAGGTGGGTCAAGCGTACAAGGCGCCGAAGGATGATGCGCAGAGAAAGGCGGTCGTTTGCAAATCCTCCGTCAAAGATGGCGTATCCACCAGCGACCGATTCCTGAAGTCTTTGGAGGAATAATTTACGCGTTGCGACGCAATGGAATCTTGCTTCGTTGTATTTCGAGCTTTATATTCACCCGTTCAGGAATCGGGGAAACGGACAGTTCAATGGTCAACATCGGATCGATCAGAGCTAGAGCCCACATTTCACACGTTATGTTGGCCGTCTTCGTAGTGATGATATGTGGCCCGGGGGTGCGTCCCGCGCTGGCTGCGACTGCCGTTTTACTGAATGAAGCCTTCAGAAACGTACCGGGTGTCCTCCCGAGCAACGAAACTCGCGACATGCCGGTCGCCGATTTTGATGGCGACGGTAATCCAGACGTGGTTTCGATCGGCAAGGCGGAAAATACCGACGTCGTACAAATTCTCGGATATCGAGCGCCGCAAGGTTGGATAGTCAAACAAAACATCATTCCGCCGGAAGCACTTTCCAATTTCAATTTCCCTAATTTGTTCGCTTGGAGTGAGGCTGACGGCGCGCATCTGCTCATTTCGAAGAACGCGAACATATTCGAGTACGCCGGTTGGCCACTGCGCCTCAAGAGGGAGGTGTCGCCCGGAGGATTGAGTTTCATATCGGACGTTGCCGCCGCCGATCTGGACGGTGACGGACAAGCAGAGCTAATCGTATCCAATACGGGTTTCGGCCGCTCGTTGCAGGTCTACAACATGCAAACCAGGGCGATGTTGTGGCAGGTCCCCGACGTCACAGACTACTATCTGCCGTTGCTCATTGGACAACTGGATTCGGATCCTGCTCTGGAAATTGCCACCGGGCGAGGGTTCGTTGTTGATGCCACCACCCATTCCATCAAGTGGCAGTACATGGACGGGTTTGGATACACACTGTTGCGTGGGCGTTTTGGCGGTACCACACCAAGGTTTGCTGCCGCATTCAATCGGCTGACCATGTTCCAATCTGATCCATGGTCACCGCTGTGGGACACGCCACTGATTGCTTCCGGGTTTACCGTCGCTGACATGGATGGTGACGGAATCGATGAGATTGTCGCGGCCGATCAGCAGGGATCCAACAACGGCATTCGGGTTTTCGACGTCCAGTCGCAATCCATGCGTTCCAGCTTCAACTATCCAAGTTCGATGAGTGTGGGAGCTGCAGATTTTGACGGGGACGGGAGGATCGAGATCGCGACATCCGTCTGGCCAGATTCCTATTCGCCTGGCGCGATCAACTTCAGAGTAATCGACGGCACGTCGGGCGCAGTTGAATACGCTCGCCCTGCAAAGGCGCCGGGAGCATATGTTGTTGGCGGATTCGTCCCGAACGACCCCGATAGCGATGTGGTTTTTGCTTCGACAAGTGGAAGTACTGCCCCGGGGGCCGTTGCCCGCGCAGGAGCGCTATCCGGGCAAACGACTTGGGAGACCCCCTACAGTATTTCTGGCCAGCCCTTCAGCTCATTGTCGGCAATCGATCTCGAGTTGGCCCAAGTTGCGGGCCAATCGCATCCCATACTGATAGCTCTGCGAGAAGGCAGCAATCGAATTTTCGCGCTCAGTACTCTGGACGGAAGTGTCCTCTGGAGTCTCGATGATGCCAATACTGGCGGACTCCCGAGCTATCCACCCGTCCTCGATAGTGTGCCCGTTGACGGCAACGGTGATGGCTATGCTGAATCGCTGCTCGTCTGCAATTACGAACGCCTCTACCAATTCAGGCTCGACAATCAAGCTCCCATTTGGTCGTCAGTCGCAATGTCCAGTCCTTGCGTTGGCGTCATGACGCTTGCTACTGGCACCGACCTCCAGTATGTGGCGATACTGGAGCATGCGCTGCGCGCATATGATTCACAGTCACATTTGTTGAGCTGGAGTCTACCGACGACTTTTGCTACGCAAGGCGCCAGCCGTTTGGCATCGGGCGAGTCCGGCTCGGAGTTGGCGCTTTTTCACCACAATACAATAACGTTCTACGACGAACAGACGCACAATCAACTGCGCGAATTTTCATTCCCCGATGAGGGCGAGATTGCGGCGCTGATTCAGCCGCCGGAAGCGTCCATCCATGAATTAGTCGTCGCATTCAACTCACGGCTTTATGTCGTTGACGGAGTGAGCGGGACAATCAGGAACGTTTCCGATTTTCTCGGCTGGAACTTGGGCGCAGGAAACCATTTGGCGGCCAAGCGCATCAAGGAAGGAAGCTACCTGATTGTCTCCGGAAGCGATGTCGGAGTGTTCACCCATCAATTGGAACTCCTCGCAGATCTCGTGTTCGCCGACGGATTCGAGGCAATCCGCAGCTTCCTTGTACCTCACTAGTACAAGCGAGGGTCACGCATCCGCGTACAAGGAGACCCGCGAATATGTGGCCTGCGAGCCCGCCTTCAGCGCTATCGGTGACTGGTGCCTGAACGACAAGGTCGTCCTGCTGGCCACAAACCAGCCGAAGGTTGGCCAACCCTTCAAGCCATTCACTGTCATTGCCCTACGCAAGACGTTTGCGTGTCCGGCGGACCTGGCCATGGCGTTGAGGTCCCCGCAAGATGACCCATGGCGGCTCCCTTGGGTGTGGCAATGGCGTCACCAACCGGAATCATTTTCGGCGAATTGAAACCGAAGCTATCCTGCCGCCTCATCATGCTGGGTGGACCTCAGGTAGTAGACGCCCAGCGTGGCCCGGCGGAAAAAATCAGTCGCCTGCGTCGATGATCACCGATTCGACTTCGGTTAGAATACGCCGCGTCAGTACCGCGTCACCACAAGGAGCCGTGTACCCATGCCGCGCGTGTCCAATTCCCGAGTTTCCACTTGTAGACCGTTTACTTTCGCTTTGGCGTCTCTACTTGCGTGTTTCACCGCAGCAGCAGAGCCGCCTACAGCACCTGACCGTGTCGGCACGGTGCCCACGCTGGCGGAGCAGGTCCGCTTCATCCCAAGCTATCTGCCCGAACAGGGGGACATGCCGACCGCCGATTTCGACGGTGATGGCATCAGCGACTTTGCATTTTCCGCAGTCGGCAGTTACAGCACGATCATTCAGGTCGTCGGCCATGAAAATGTGTCGGGCTGGTCGATCAAACAAGCCATCATTCTACCGACCGACGATACATTCCAGGGCACGACAACCATTGCGGCCGCCAACACGCCTGCCGGGGCTTACCTGGTGGCGATGCGCTCCTACAAGCTCTACGTCTACACCGGATGGCCGCTACGCTTGGTCAGATTATTGGAGGCACCAAATTGGTCCCAGTTCGGGTCAGCGCGCATCGCCGACGTGAACAACGATGGGGATTTCGAGATCGTGGTGTTGCTCAACACATATCCCGACACGTTGGAAGTCTATTCGTTGTCCAGCGGCGCGCAGTTATGGAGCAAGCAACTATCCAACAACGGAGCAAGGGGGTTGCTCATTCGGCAACTGGATGCGGATCCTGCGCTGGAAATCGTTACTGGCGAAAACGCAGGGACGGTTATAGACGGAGCAACGCATGCTACCGAATGGCAATACAAGGATGGATTCGGCAGCGCCATTGTCGGTGGTCGATTCAGCGCAACCGGTAGCCGGTTTTCCGGTATTGGACTGCGACTCACTCTGTTTCAGTCGTCGCCCTGGTCCCCGCTCTGGGATGAGCCTTTCAGCGCCAATTTTGCGAGCTCTCATGACCTCGATGGCGATGGTATCGACGAAGTCCTGTTCCCCGGCCAATGGGGACCGTCGACAGGCGCAGTGGTTTTCGACATGCAAACCCGAAGCGTTCGCGATGTCCGCGGCGGCATGAACGCGGCGGCTGTTGCTGCCGGTCGATTTACGGCATCGACGACCCCGTCCATCGCCCTGACATCCCAATCAATCTCAAGCTATCCGGATGCCCTTCGAGTTGTATCGGCGGGCACAGGCGCACTGGAGTTCTCTGTTCCTGCTCGCAGCACCGCCCCATTCGTCACGACGTTGACAAGATCGGGAGCAGGTGCGGAACTCTCGCTCGTATCCGGAGCAAACGGGAACTATGGCCCCGATCTGCCAGGGCTTCTCTACAGCATCGACGCGACCACGGGGGCTTTTCGCTGGCAGACTCCCCAAGCCCAGTTCGGCCAACCGCTCTACGGGGCACGACTGGTCCAGCTGCATTCGGTTTCTCTGCCAGGCATGTCCGATCCGGCCATTCTGTTCGCCGCACAGTCACTCTGGAGCGGCAAATCAGTGAACGCGATCGATTCGCAAAATGGCCAGACTCTTTGGTCCTTTCCCCCGACGGATGTCGATGGCGGTTTCAGCAACACGAATGTGCAGGCTACGCTTCCCCTTGACCGTAACGGCGATGGCTCGGTCGATTCAATCCTCGTTTGCACCTCGGAAACGCGTTTGTTTGAATTCCGCCTCTCCGATCACGCACAGGTCTGGAAATCGGTGGCGATGCCCAGTGCGATCTGCAACGGCCTTCTGCATATCGATGCCAGCGGAACCCGCGAGGTCGTCGCCGTTCTGCCACAGTCGTTACGCGCCTATGACCTCGATACCCGGCTCCTGAGCTGGACACTACCGATGGTAAATGCCGGAGCATCGTTCATCACCAACGGTGCCGCGGGGCGAGAAATCGCCGTGTTTCTCGGCAACGTAGTCCACTTCATCGATCCGATAACCCGTGCGACCCTGAGGACCGTCACCCTGGCGGACCTCGACGATATCGCTGCTCTGACTCAGGCCGAAGGGGCTGACATCCATCAGTTGCTGGTGGCCTCGGGTGACCGCCTGCGGATTGTCGATGGCCTGTCCGGGGCAATTAGTAGCATTTCGGAACCGCTGGGGTACCTGCCGGCATCCCGGAACCAATTGCCGGTTGCCGGAATTGGTCCTTCAACGTATGCCGTCGGCGCGGGAAGTGGGGCAGGTACTTTTGTGTACAGGATGTCCACAGGCGCCGACCCGATATTCGCGAATGGATTCGATTGACGGTATACGACGAGTATCGCTTCGCAGGGTCAGGCACTGGAACCTATCGAGCGACGTTCCAATCACGCTGGAGCCGGTATCGTCGAATAGTTGCTTGCGCTTACAACTGGCGCGATGAACCACGATTGCGCTGCCGAAGGTAATCGCGTTGCATGTGAAGGAATGCGTGTCAGCCCCGTCAACCCCGATACGGCGGAACGCATGAACGTGCGTTCTATCCGATCCAGTGAGTTTGCACGCGGCGACCCGGTCATGGCGAAAGCACCCCCCGCAAAGAAACGCCTGGCACACACTCAACTGGCACTGGCCGTGAACGCCATGGAGGGCAGGTCGGGCGCCGGTTAGATCATTTCGCTCCGAGCGCGTCTGCCGAAGATTTTGCGCAGTGCTTTCCATCGCGCCGGCGCGCATGATTGCCCGCGCTTGCTGCAACTAGCAAAGAGTCGATCACGCGCATCCGCAGCGTATAGTCGTCGAGGAAGATGCCGGTGGGTGAACGCACGCCGAAGAAACTCTTCATCAGTTCTTCCTTCCTGTCGTTCCGTGGAAGGGATGTCGGAGATGTGTCAGGAGATTCGATAATGAAACCACTAAAAATCGTCATTCTTGGAGGCACCGGTTTCGTCGGCAGCCATTTGGTGCCGCGCCTGCAGGCGGATGGTCACCGGATCAGCGTGTTGTCGCGCAATCGCGAGTTGAATCGCGAGCTCGGTGTGCTGCCGGGGGTGATGGTCGAGAACTGCGATGTGCATGATCTGGCTGCATTGACCCGACAGCTTGACGGTGCGGATGCCGTGATCAATCTGGTCGGCATCCTCAATGAATCCGGTTCGGATGGCAGCGGATTCCGCAAAGCGCATGTCGAATTGACTGAAACCATGGTCGCCGCGTGCAAGGCGACCGGTGTGTCACGACTGTTGCAGATGAGCGCGCTGCGCGCAGGCGAGGGTGCGAGTCACTACCTGCGCACACGGGCCGATGCCGAAAGCCGGGTTCGTGATTCACGTCTGGCATGGACGATTTTTCGTCCTTCGGTGATCTTCGGTCGCGGAGATGGCCTGTTCTTTCGCTTCGCCTCGCTGTTGCGTTTCGCACCGATGCTGCCGCTGGCTCGTGCCGGTGCGAAGTTTGCCCCGGTGTTTGTCGGCGATGTGGCTGAAGCATTCGCGCGTGCCCTGGCCCATCCGCATTCGATCGGACATACCTATGAGTTGTTCGGCCCGCGCGTGATCAGCCTGCGCGAGATTGTCGAATGGACAGCGACGCTGATCGACAAGCGGCGCTGGATCATGGGTCTGCCTGATTCGCTGGGCTATGTTCAGGCGATGGTGGGTGAGTGGCTGCCCGGCAAGCCGATTTCTCGCGACAACTTCCGTTCGCTGCTGCTTGATTCAGTCGGCGAGAAGGATGGCCTGGGCGAACTCGGAATCGTCGCGATGCCGATGGAGATGATTGTTCCGGGAATGCTTGCAGGCGATGCCCATCAGCTTCGCCTCGAGTATTTCCGTGGCCTGCATCGGCCTACTAAGCGCCTAGAGCCTATCCGCTCGAGATAGGCACAT
>NZ_DASSYD010000020.1:0-6780 GCF_035703485.1 Dokdonella sp.
CGTGGACGCGGCAATTCTTCGGTAGCGAGGCCGATGGCCCGGTGCCGTTCCAGTATCCGGCGAATGACTACGCCAGCGATCTCGGCTTTCCGGCAGGTGCGCCATGAACGATTCACGCAGACCCTCGATGATCGGCGACGCGCTCGCCCAGGTCGGTGCGGCCGGTCTGTTCCTGTTCGCGATCCTGGCCGCGATCCCTAAGAGCTTGCGCCATTACCGGGAAACCCTGCGTCAGATCTGGTTTGTCGGCGCCATGAGCCTTGTCATCATCATGACCTGTGGCTTGTTCGTCGGCATGGTCCTGTCGCTGCAGCTTTATTACACGCTGGCCAAGTTTGGCGGGACTGCCGCGCTCGGAACGGTCGTTGCGCTATCGCTGTTTCGTGAACTGGGCCCGGTTGTCACCGCGTTGCTGTTCGCCGGCCGCGCCGGAACCTCGATGACCGCCGAAATCGGCCTGATGCGTGCCACCGATCAGCTTTCGGCGATGGAAATGATGGCGGTCGATCCACTGTCCTATGTGGTCGCACCGCGTTTCATCGCCGCCATTGTTGCCATGCCGCTACTGGTTTGCGTCTTCAACGCGCTTGGCATTCTCGGCGCACATGCCGTCGGGGTAAGCTGGCTCGGCCTCGATAACGGCACTTTCTGGGGCAACATGACCTCGAACGTCGATGTCTGGAATGACCTGATCAACGGCGTCTGGAAAAGCACTGCCTTTGGCGCCGTGATCGCGTTGATTGCCACCTTTCAGGGCTACACCACGCCGCCGACCAGCGAAGGCGTTGCCTATGCGACAACGCGCACGGTCGTCGCCTCGTCGATTGTCGTGCTTGCTCTCGATTTCGTAATGACCGCTTTCCTGATGTGACCGGACAACACTCATGACCCAGCCCAGACGTTCCTTCCAGGTCGGCACCGGCCTGTTCATCCTGCTCGGTTTCGCCGCGCTGGCCTATCTGGCGACGCAGACGACTTCAATTGCCAACTACACCGAGGGCGACAGCTACGCGCTGAAAGCCCGGTTCAGCAATATCGGCCAGCTCAAGGCGCGAGCGCCGGTCAAGCTGGCCGGCGTGCGCATCGGTTCCGTGCAGTCGATCGAACTCGATCCGAAAACCCTCGAAGCCCTGGTCACTATCGGAATCGATTCGCGATTCGACGACATTCCCGATGATTCGGGCGCGGCGATATTCACCAGCGGTTTACTCGGTGATCAGTACGTTGGCGTCCAGCCGGGTGGCTCGCCGGTTGCCTTCAAGCAAGGCGACGAGTTCATACTGACCCAGTCTTCCATGCAAATCGAAGACTTGATCGGCAAGTTCCTCGTTAGCGGCGATTCTTCGAAATCGCCGGACAACAACGACAAACCGACCGACGACGACACCGACTCACCCTCGAAATAGCCCCGGGAGATACAAACATGCAGCGTTTCATGAGTTGGAGTTTCGCGCTGGCCGCAGGATTGTTTCTGGCGGCGTCCGTACAGGCCGCCTCGCTTTCGCCGGAAAAAGTGGTGCAGAAAATCGCCGACGATCTGGCCGCCAAGATCGGCGCGCATCGCGATGAACTCAAGAATGATCATGAGAAGTTGATCGATGAAATCGACGACATCCTGTTGCCGCATTTTGATATCGAATACGCCTCCCTGCTCGTGCTCGGGCGCAACGCGCGGGCTGCAACGCCGGAGCAACGATCGCGATTTGCCAAGGCGTTCTACAACTCGATCGCCCACCGCTATGCAGAAGGCCTGCTCAACTACACCCGCGGCAACGTCAACGTGCTGCCGTTTTCCGGCACGCTCAATGACAAGCGCACGATCGTGCGCACCGAGGTCATCCTCGACGATGGCAAGAAGGTCGCCGTCGACTATGCGTTCCGCAAAACCTCCAGTGGTGAGTGGAAAGCCTACGACGTGATCATCGAAGGCATCTCCTACATCACCAACTACCGCAATCAGGTCGCCGCCGAGATCAAGGCCAGCAGCCTCGATTCGCTGATTGAGCGACTCGAAACCCAGGGTGCGAAAGCCCTGGAGGTGCTGGAGAAGAAGGGCGGCGCGTGAGTCAGCCACTGAACATCGACAAAGATGCATCCGGCGAGGGCCGGATCAGCGGACGCATCAACGTCGACAATGCCGCGGCGGCACTCTCGCGCGGAACCGATTTGTTTGCGCAAGGCCAGCGAGCGCAAGCCGATATTTCCGCATTGCAAAGCGCCGACAGCATCACTCTTGCCGTGTTGCTGGCTTGGGCTGTGCGCGCGCGCAAATCAGGCGGCGAGCTGACCTTCAGCGGCGCCTCACCGCGGCTGCGTGCGATCGCTCATCTGGGTGACGCCGAATTGCTGTTGGGATTTGCCGCAGACAACACTGATCACGCCCAACAGCCACAATTGCCTTAACCGGCATTGGAGGCTCCGGATAGCGAGATCGCCAAGCGGTCTCGTCCAGTGATTCCATGCAAGCCGGACAATCAAGGTCTGAATCGCTGCTAGTGCGGATCTTTCTTTTCGGCGTCTCGCTGCGCTTTTTCGTAATCCTGCTGCTCTTCAAGCAAGGCGTCGATGTCGTCGAGCTGAACTCCCTGAAGTTGCTGAATCGCCTCGAATGGCGGTTCGCCGTCATAGATCAGGTAGAGCCGACGCTGGCGGTAGGCGTCGCGATAGAAAATGTAAGGATCATAGGCGCCATTGACGATGTTCTCTGCATCGATGCCGCGAGCACGCAAGGTGACCAGAAACAGCATGCTCGGCCAGTATTCACGGCCGAGTTCGTAATCGTGGGTGCGCGAGTAGTAACCCATCGGGTCGAACAGTCGCCCATCGACCGGCATGCGCCAGACATCACGAGCGCTAGTCGAGCCTAGAAAAGGCAGAACCAGATAGGGGCCTTCGTTGACGCCCCATTTCGCCAGAGTGACGGCGAAATCGGATTCCTGTTGAGGCAGATGCAACTTGCTGGCGGGGTCGAAAAAGCCAAGGAAACCGACCGTGGTGTTGATCACGAAGCGACCGGTACTTTTCAAGGCATCCTTGATTTCACCTTGCAGCGCATCATTGGCGATTGTGATCGGCATGCGGATGTTGGCAAAGAAGTTGCTGATCACGCGGCGCATGTTGGGCGTCGTGATCTTGCGATAGACCACGGCAGTCGGTCGAATTACCGCGTTATCGACCTTGACGTTGAAGTGATAGACCTTGCGGTTGAACTTTTCCCAGGGGTCATCGGTGCGAGGTTTGGCGATCGTGCAGCCCGCCAGCGCAAGCAGGGCAGCCGCCAGCAATCCCTTGCGCAGAGCATTAAGATCAATGGCTTGTGTCAATTTCAGAATCATTCTGACCATGCTTGTCGGGGGCCAAGCGGACGTTTCATTGCGGCACATGCGAGTTCGCCGAACGCAGACTAGCGCGGATTCTACCCGGCTGGGCTGCGAATCCGTCAGTGTTATCCCTATTTTCGCCGCTTTTTGACCCGCAGTGTTGCCATGGGTCTGCAAATCGTCGTGAATCTGTCCTCGCACAGCCGAATTCTCGCACCCACTGGCAAAGCACGACAAATCGCCAGACGATTTGGCGCAGATCGTACGCGGGTGCAATGCCCTGAAGCCGGCTTTGTTTGCACTGCACAATTATGCGCCGCTACAATAGCCGCCAAACCGGTGCTGTATCGAATTCCCAAGAGGCTTGAACAAGATGGCGCGTATTACCGTAGAAGATTGTCTTTCGGTCGTGGACAACCGATTCGAACTCGTGTTGATGGCGACCAAGCGCGCGCGTCAATTGGCCAAGGGGGCGGATCCGATGGTGGATGGCCTGAACGACAAGCCGACCGTGATTTCGCTGCGCGAGATTGCCGCACGCAAGGTTGATCAGAAAATGATTGACGAAATCGACAGGCAGACGCGTGAGCGGGCTGAGCGCGAAGCGCTGGAATGGGCTGCCGCCGAGGTCGACGAAGACCTTGCCAAAGCTGGCGACGATCTGTAACTAACGTTCCGAAGCCTGTGCTGGCGGTCAATCTGATTTTGCCGCCAGAGGCGATTCGCAGGCCCGCCTGATTGAATTCCGACAAACTGCCAATGATCTGACCCGACGCGAAAGACGAGGTGACAACGGTGACTGCGGTCAACTCGCGAGGGTCAAAAGTTAAGCGGGGCACCGGGCAAGACGACATGCCCGCCTATGTGCTTGCCCTCGAAGACAAGCTTGCCGAGTACCTGGCTGCCGACGTGGTTGCCAGAGTGCGTCGTGCCTACGAGCTCGGCGCGCATGCGCATCGCGGCCAGAAGCGCAAAAGCGGTGAGCCCTACATCACCCACCCTGTGGCAGTCGCCAGCATACTTGCTGATCTTCGACTCGATGCCGAGACCATTATCGCGGCGATCCTCCACGACACCCTTGAAGATACCGAGCTCAGCGCGGAACAACTGAGTGCGGAGTTCGGAGCAACCGTCAGCGAACTCGTCGATGGCGTGACCAAGCTCGACAAGCTTCAGTTCAAGAGTCGCCAGGAAGCCGCAGCGGAAAGCTTTCGCAAGATGCTGCTGGCGATGGCGCGGGATCTCCGGGTGATCCTGATCAAGCTGGCTGACCGCCTGCACAACATGCGCACCCTGGGCTCGATGGAGCCGGCTTCGCGTCGCCGGATTGCCCTGGAAACCCTGGAAATCTACGCACCGATTGCGCAGCGTCTTGGCATGAACCGGTTCAAGGCCGAGTTGCAGGATCTGGGATTCAAAGCCATGTATCCGGATCGACACCGGGTCATATCCGCGCGCATCCGGACTGCGCTCGGCAATCGCCGTGAGGCCATGGGCAAGATTGAGGCCGCACTGGATGCGCGTCTCGATGCGGAAGGCCTGGCGCATCGTACCGTCAGTCGCATCAAGTCGCCCTACAGCATCTATCGAAAGATGCGCAACGAGAACAAGTCGTTCGCCCAGGTGATGGACGTGTATGGGTTCCGGGTTGTCGTCGACAGCGTCATGGATTGTTACCACGCGCTCGGTGCGGTGCACTCGCTGTACAAACCGATGGATGCTCGTTTTCGCGATTTCATCGCGATTCCGAAAGCGAACGGATATCAGTCATTGCATACGGTTTTGTTTGGTTCGTTTGGCGCGCCGATCGAGATCCAGATCCGAACCGAGGATATGGACGCAGTCGCCGATCGCGGCGTTGCGGCGCATTGGGCCTACAAAACCGATTCGGCACCGGCCAACAGTGCACAAAATCGTGCTCGCGAATGGGTTTCCAGCCTCGTCGATGAGCAGGATTCCACGCATTCTTCGCTCGAATTCATCGAAAGCGTCAAAATCGATTTGTTTCCTGACGAGGTTTATCTGTTCACGCCACGCGGCAAGATACTCGCCCTGCCGCGCAATGCGACTGCGCTGGATTTCGCCTACGCGGTGCATACCGATGTCGGCAGTCACGCCGTGGCCGCACGGGTCGACAAGAAGCTCGCGCCCTTGCGCACGCGCCTGAGCAGCGGCCAGTCTGTGGAGATCATTACCGCGCCGTCCGCAGTACCGAGCACGCAATGGCTGGAATGGGTAGTCAGTGCCAAGGCGCGTACCGCGATTCGTCACTTCCTCAAGCATTTGCAGCATGAAGATGCGATCGAGCTCGGTCATCGCATGCTGGATCGCGCCATGGACATGCTCGGCGCGTCGTTGGAGGTGCTGCCGGCCGAGCAATTGGCCCAGTATCTGGAAGACAACAAGTTGCGTGCCCTGGAGGATCTGCTCGCCGATATCGCGCTTGGCAATCGCACGGCGGATCAAGTCGCCCGTTCGTTGTTGGAGCTGCAGGATGAGGGCTCCCTGGTCGATCCGCACTCGGTCGAGAAGATCCTGATCACCGGCGCCGAACGCGGTGTGCTGAGTTTCGGCAATTGCTGCCACCCGGTACCCGGCGACGACATCATGGGCTATCTGTCAGCCGGCAAGGGCGTTGTCGTGCACCGACAGGAATGTCCGAACATGCCCGAGTTGCGCAAATCTCCCGAGCGCTGCATGGAGATCGGTTGGGATACCAGTGTGAGCGGCGACTATCGCGTCGAGTTGCGCATTATCGTCGCCAACAAGCCCGGTGTGCTGGCTCAGGTTGCCGCAGCGGTTGCCCAGGCCGATTCGAATATCGAGAATGTCGAGTACAAGGAGCGCGATCTGATGAGCGCGGCCTTGCTGTTTACCATTGAGGTTGCCAGTCGCAAACATCTGGCCGACGTCATGCGCGGTGTTCGCCGCCTGGCGGTGGTCAACGCCATTTATCGTCATCCCGTCTGAGGATTTCCATCATGCCCGAGCGCCGCATCATCCATTCCGACCATGCACCCAAGGCCATTGGCCCGTATTCGCAGGCCGTCCAGGTTGGCAACACGTTTTATTTTTCCGGGCAGACACCCATCGATCCGAAAACCGGCGAGCTGGTTGAGGGAAATATTTCGGCGCAGGCGACCCAGGTCTTCGAGAATCTCAAGGCGGTGCTGACGGCCGCGGGCCTGGATTTCAAGGATGTCGCCCGGGTCGGCATCTATCTGACCGATCTCGGCAACTTCGCTGCCGTCAATGAAGTGATGAAGAAGTACTTCAGCGAGCCGTACCCGGCACGATCAACCATCGGCGTTGCTGCCTTGCCGAAAGCCGCACACGTCGAAATTGATCTGGTTGCCGTGATCGACTGAGTGATCGCGGTGCGGCACCTGCATAGGCGTGGACAGTTCGGATCGGTATTCTTCACGGATGCCGCCCGCCCCCAAGACCGCGAATACGGATT
>NZ_DASSYD010000112.1:0-15320 GCF_035703485.1 Dokdonella sp.
CGATGCCGCCGGCGGCGGTGGGGCGAGTCGCCCGCTCAGCAATGAGCGGGCGCGGATTGAAACCCAATCGTCACCATTGCGATAGGTCAAGGTCACGTCGCCCGCTCAGCAATGAGCGGGCGCGGATTGAAACCTGGCCAGTCGGCGGGCCAGGTCATGACGATTGGTCGCCCGCTCAGCAATGAGCGGGCGCGGATTGAAACAACACGAGATCGCTTGCGGCGGCATGGCGGCACTATGTCGCCCGCTCAGCAATGAGCGGGCGCGGATTGAAACACGCGTCGCGCGGCGCCAGCCAGAGCGCCTTTGCGTCGCCCGCTCAGCAATGAGCGGGCGCGGATTGAAACATCAACGATCGCCTGGCCGAAGCGTTCGAAGACCGTCGCCCGCTCAGCAATGAGCGGGCGCGGATTGAAACGCGCCTGGCCGCGGTCGAGCAGCTTGTTGCCGCAGGTCGCCCGCTCAGCAATGAGCGGGCGCGGATTGAAACAGTGCTGCTTTTAGTGTCACTACTAACGATGAGGTCGCCCGCTCAGCAATGAGCGGGCGCGGATTGAAACGAGCGTCGTTCCGGATGGGTCGGTTATCCTGGTTGGGTCGCCCGCTCAGCAATGAGCGGGCGCGGATTGAAACAATTGGCCGGGCGTCGAGAAGCATCCGGTCCCGGTCGCCCGCTCAGCAATGAGCGGGCGCGGATTGAAACCGCTGTGAAGGTCAGCGTGCGGTAGCCCGAATCGGTCGCCCGCTCAGCAATGAGCGGGCGCGGATTGAAACCCCTATTTCCGGTACGGCATTGAGCGCGTTAGTGGTCGCCCGCTCAGCAATGAGCGGGCGCGGATTGAAACCTGAGCCGCAAGCAATGGACGAATGGGCCATTCGGTCGCCCGCTCAGCAATGAGCGGGCGCGGATTGAAACACCACCAGATCAGCATCGGCAGCGAGTGCTGCGGGTCGCCCGCTCAGCAATGAGCGGGCGCGGATTGAAACGCGAGATCGATCGCATGGCCGATGCCCTGGTCGGTCGCCCGCTCAGCAATGAGCGGGCGCGGATTGAAACAGTCTGCCGGCGCTGATAGTCGATCAACTGCTCACGTCGCCCGCTCAGCAATGAGCGGGCGCGGATTGAAACGACTCATGAGCGATGCAGCGAAACCGCATCTGCGTCGCCCGCTCAGCAATGAGCCGACGCGGATTGAAACCGTCGAGTCGAGCTCAAGAGATCCACGGCGTGCTGGAAGCAAAGGGCCGTGCTCCCAACATTCAGACTGAAGTAGGTCAACCGGCAGCGCTCGGGGTTGTTGTGGTTCGGGCGAGAATAGAGCCCTCACTCCCCATGCACGAGGCGGGCAGATTCGGCAGGGACTTGAGGTGCATCTCACCCCGCCGTTTCCTGCGCGCAGTATAGCCGGCGATTGACGATGGCAGGCGTGCACATAAGTTTCCCCTGCGAACGCGGGGGATCGAGCGCTTTCCCGGCCGACCTTAGCTTGATTCGAAGTTGATGCGCAGTCATGCTGATCGCCCATGACCCAACAACTCACCATCGGGTTTCTCTTGCTCTCTGCGCTTTGCATTTCCATGCAGCCGGTGGTCTGGATTGCCTGGGCGGTCTGCGGAATGGCATTGGCCGTATCCGTGATCCGATCTTTCTTCCGGCTCACTCGCTGACCCACGATTCACGGTTTCGCTTGATCCGATCGAGCAGATGCCATTTGGCTGCATCTCGGAAATTGCGAGGTGGCGCAGCGGAGGTTGGACGCGCGGGGAGTTTGACGCTCTCTTGCAGGCTCGGTGCACCCGAAGCGCCATTTGCTGGTTCGATTGTTGGCGGTGCGTTGTGTTGTCGACAGCGGGCTGTCGTGTTGAACTGGTGGAGGATTTCTGGGCTGATGTGGTCCGGCTGCAAGGCAGGCATGAACGAGACGATGCCGACCATTGACGTGTACGACCCCGGCGACACCGAGGCAAGACGGATGCAACCCTGCGCTATTCGTTCCGCTCGCGCGATCGAGGTCTATCAGATCGTTCCTCCATGGAGCATTTACTGTGTACTTTCTCGCTTCCAAATCGCCGCGTCGTCGTCAGTTGCTTGAGCAGATCGGGGTGGCTTTCGATGTGCTGGATGTCGATATTCCCGAGGTGCGGGCGGTGGATGAACCAGCGCTGGATTATGTAAGCCGGGTGGCGCGGGAGAAGGCCGGGGCGGGTTTGCTGCAGGTGGCAGGGGTTCCGGCAGCCGTGGTGATCGGCGCGGATACCGAGGTGGTTCTGGACGGCGAGGTGTTCGGCAAACCGGGGCATGCAGAGGATGCCGCGGCGATGCTGGGGCGTCTGGCGGGACGGACGCATTCGGTGATCAGTGTGGTCTGGTGTGTCAGCGCGGCTCGTGAGGATCACGTGATTTCGGTGTCCGAGGTCAGCATTGCTGCGCTTGATGGGCGCTCCATCGATGCGTATGTCGGGACCGGTGAGCCATTCGGCAAGGCTGGTGGTTATGCGATCCAGGGGCGGGCCGCTGCCTTTGTTCAGCATCTCAACGGCAGTTATTCCGGGGTCATGGGCTTGCCGTTGCACGAAACTTCACAGTTGTTGGCGCGATTTCCACCCCATTCTGCTGTCCAGGACCCCGTTCGGGCCTTGTAATACGGCAGCTTACGTGTCTCCGATATTCGACAAGACACGCTCCCGCCAGCTATAAATCACTTCAACTTCTTGTGCCAACACCTTGTCGTGACCGAAGAAATACTGATCAACGTGACTCCGCGCGAGACTCGCGTCGCGCTTGTCGAGAATGGCATGCTGCAAGAGGTGCATATCGAGCGGGCGAGTCGACGTGGATATGTTGGCAATATCTACAAAGGAAGGGTAAGCCGGGTCATGCCTGGCATGCAGGCCGCCTTTGTCGAGATCGGTCTGGATCGTGCCGCATTTCTGCATGCATCGGACATCATGCGACCCAACGCAATCCTGGTCGGCGAGAACGGCGAGGCTGCGCCGACACCGACGCCGCCGATCAATGAGTTGGTGCGTGATGGTCAGGAAATCGTCGTCCAGGTGGTCAAGGACCCACTGGGTACAAAGGGTGCCCGCCTGACGACGCACCTGTCGATTCCTTCGCGCTATCTGGTGTTGTTGCCGTACAGCACGGTTCTTGGTGTTTCGGTGCGCATCGAGGATGAAACCGAGCGCATGCGGCTGAAGGAGATTCTTGCTGAAGCGATCGGCGAAAACCCGCTCGGCTACATCGTGCGCACGAATGCCGAGGGGCACTCTCGTGACGCACTTGTTGAAGATATCAATTATCTTCGCAAGTTGTGGACAACCTTGCATGGTCGCCTGAATGGGGCGAAGGTCGGTTCGCGAATTTATGAGGATTTGCCGCTGGCGGTGCGAGCGCTCCGCGATCTGATGCGGCCGAGCATCGAAAAGGTACGCGTTGATTCGCGTGAAACCCTGGAACTCGTTGTTGAGTTCACCGTCCAGTTCATGCCGGATCTCGCTGATCGGGTTGAACACTATCCCGGTGAGCGCCCGGTCTTTGATCTCTATGGCGTCGAGGACGAAATCCAGCGCGCCTTGAAGAAGGAGGTCCCGCTCAAGTCAGGCGGGTATCTGGTCGTTGATCAGACCGAGGCGATGACGACCATCGATGTGAATACCGGAAGCTATCTCGGTACGCGCAACCTCGAAGAGACGGTCTACCGGACCAATCTCGAAGCGGCGCAGGCCGCGGCGCGGCATCTTCGCTTGCGCAATCTCGGTGGCATCATCATCATTGATTTCATCGACATGGTCGATGAGGAACACAAGCGACAAGTCATCCGGCAACTGGAAAAATCCCTGGCCCGCGATCACGCCAAATCGACGGTCTATGAAATGTCACCGCTGGGCCTGGTCGAGATGACGCGCAAGCGCACGACCGAGAGTCTGGAGCGGCAATTGTGCGAAGCGTGTCCGGCCTGCAGTGGGCGCGGCACGATCAAGACAGCTGAAACCGTCACGTACGAAATCTTCCGCGAAATCACTCGCGCAGTTCGCCAGTTCGATGCGGAAAAGCTGCTGGTGTTGGCCACGCCGGACGTGGTTTCGCGCATCCTCGATGAGGATTCGGTTGCGGTTGCCGAGCTTGAGGAGTTTATAGGCAAGACCATCAGATTTCAGCCCGAGGAACACTATTCGCAGGAGCAGTTCGATGTTGTTCTGCTATGACGGTGCTTTGACTCGGGCGATGCAGGTAGCGTGATGAATAGCTTCATCCGGCTCTGCCTCAAATGACGCCGTTTCGCCGTCGTCTGCGCAAACTGCGTTTTTTCCTGCAGGCAGCATTCGTAACCCTGGTCATTTCTGCGGCGGTGCTGGTCGCGTTTGCGCAGTTGGCGTTGCCGTGGCTGGCAGACAATCCGCAGCGTATCGAGCAGTGGTTGACCGAGCGTCTTGGTCGGCAGGTCAGTATTGGCCATGTCAGCGGCTTGTGGACGCGGTCGGGGCCTCGTCTGGTCATCGATGATCTGCGCATTGCCGCATCGTCCAGGGACGAGGGTGAGTTGCGTTTGCCGCGTTCCGAGCTGGCCTTGAATCTGTACGCCGCGTTCCAGCGCAATCGTGCCTGGAACGAGTTTCGCGTGGTCGGTCTGGATCTGGCTTTGCGTCGTAGTGCTGCGGGCGAGTGGAAGTTGCGCGGTTTCGATCTGGATACGCACGGGGAAGCGTCGATGGGTGCGCTCGGCGTCGTCGTGCTGGTCGATATGCAACTGGCGGTGGTTGATCCCGAGCACAATATCGATCTCGCCATGCGCATTCCCGAGCTGCGCGTGGTCAACCTCGGCAGGATCACGCGTGTGCTTGGTCGCGCTGGCAATGGAGTGGGCGCTGATGCGCCGCTTTCCCTGATTGCCGATATCGACATGCAGCAACGCTCGGGTCGCCTTTACGTCGGTGGCAAGCAACTGGATTTCGCGAGTCTGCTGGCCGCGCATGACCTTGATGGCGTCCAGCTGGTTTCCGCGACGGGTGATTTGCAGGCCTGGGCAAGCTGGCAGCATGGTCTGGTCGAAGATGTGAATCTGCAACTCGCGCTTGAGCAGACCATTCTGCAATCCAATCGCGAAATCGTGATCGATCCGAATCTCTCCGTGCAGCCACGCTCTGCATTTGATGCACTGACGGCCAGTGCGCGCTGGCAGCGCCGGGATGCGGGCTGGCGATTCGATCTGGCCAATTTCTCGGTGAGCCGGCAAGGCAAGCGGAGTGCCGAAGGTCGCCTGATCCTTGAGTACGCCGGGGCTCAATCAGGTGTCTGGAAAGTCGCCGCCAACGGGCTCGAAGTCGACGCCATCGCACCCATCGCGATGCTTTCGGAATCGACCCCGGAACGTTTGCGCCGATGGTTGTATCGCGGCAACCCGCGAGGATCGATTGATGCGATCCACGCGCAGGGTCGTTCGGCTCAGGATTACGACGTTGATGTCGCCGTATCGGATTTCAGTGTCCATGACGACAACTCGATTCCGGGTATCGATTCGCTGTCGGCTCGTTTGCGCGGGGATGCCCAGGGACTTCTGCTTGAGATTCCCGACCAGAGGACCCGCATCGACTACGCCCATGTTTTCCGCAAGCCGTTCGAGCTAGTTCATTTCGGTGGCGACATCGCTGCCTGGAAAGAGGGCGAAGACTGGCACCTGCAGACTCATCGCCTGACCGTGGAGGGCAAGGAGTTTGCCGTTGCCCTGCGTGGAGGTGTGCAGTTTCAGGCGCAAGGTTCACGACCCGCAGTGGATCTTTCCGCTGTGGTTGCACGTGGCAACGTCGAGGCGGCCAAGATGTTCTGGCCGACGACAAGCATGCCGCCGAGTGCCATCGAATGGCTGGATCGGGCGTTGCAGGAAGGCGAGGTGACGGCGGGTCGGGCCATGATTCACGGAGATCTCGATCATTGGCCGTTCGATGACAATACCGGACGTTTCGAGGCGCGCGCCGAGCTCGAAGGTTTGAAGCTGGCGTATCTGCCGGATTGGCCGAGTGGTGAGGATTTGTCGGTCAGCGCCACGTTCATCAACAACGGCATGACGGCCGTCGCAGATTCAGGCAAGACCCTCGGCCTGACCGTCGACAATGCGAAGGCAGATATCGCCGACTTTCATGAGCCGGTTCTTGTGCTGTCAGCGGATGGCCATGGCGCGGGCAAGGATCTTCTCTCCTATCTGCGCGCCACGCCGGTCGGTGAGGATCACGCCGATTATCTGGCAGGGCTCGCCATCGGCGGAGCCGGCGTTACCCATATCGATCTTGAAGTGCCGCTCAAACACAATGAGGATTCGAAGCTCGATGGTCGCGTCGATCTGAGCAATGCTGATCTGGACGAGTCAACCTGGGATCTGCATTTCAAGAAGGCCAACGGTCGGGTCCGGTTCACTCGAAGCAGTGTCGTTGCAGACGCGCTTGATACGAGCTTCGAGGGCTTTCCGGTGGCCCTGGGTGTGGCCATTGGCAGTGCCGCAAGCGATCCTGCCAATGCCTTCGAGGCAAGCCTCACGGGGGTCTTGCCGGTCAATGTCGCGTTTGCCAAGGCCAGTGGCCTTGAGGCCGCTTTTCCGAGATTTCCGGGTCAAGCCAACTGGCATGTCGGGCTGGCGATCGGGTCAGACAATGGTCCGGCCAAGGGACGCAACCGGTTGACCCTGGCGAGTGATCTGCAGGGAATCGCGATCGATCTGCCCGAGCCTCTGGCCAAACCGGCCGACACTGCGCTGCCGTTTTCGCTGACTCTCGACATGCCGCCTTTGGGCCGACCGTTTTCGGCGAGTCTTGGAGACATTCTGCAGATCAACGGGCGCCTTCCTTCGCCAACCTCATCACTGTCGGCCAACCTTGAGCTCGGGCCTTCAGCCTCCACCGAAGATCTCCCAGCCAGTGGTATTCGCATCAATGGACATGCGAAGTCTTTTGATGTTGGCGGCTGGATCGGCTTGTTCAGTCAGGGTGGCGGCAGCGGCGATCTGCTCCATCGGATCGCAATCGATGTCGACGACCTGCAATTGGCTGGACGAAGCTTCCCGAATCTGCACCTCGACCTGAAGCCGGATGGCGAAGCAATGAAGATTGAAGTCGCCGGCGAATCGCTGCAAGGCGAGCT
This sequence comes from Dokdonella sp., assembly GCF_035703485.1. Taxonomy (GTDB): domain Bacteria; phylum Pseudomonadota; class Gammaproteobacteria; order Xanthomonadales; family Rhodanobacteraceae; genus Dokdonella. Next base: position 7,133 of record NZ_DASSYD010000112.1, read on the forward strand.
CACTGTTCCGACTGTCGAACTGCATCGGCGAGGCATTACCGCACAGATGAAGCGTGTGCGCTGGCCGGATCTGGTTGCGGACGAAGATGCCGCACCTGCCGTGCTTTCCAGAGTTGACCCAACATCGATTCCGCCTCTGCATTTGTGGATTGGAGAACTTTTTCTCGGCGAATCCAATTTCGGCGATATGCGGCTGGAAAGCTTTCCGACCCAACAGGGCATGCGTCTGGACTTGCTGGAAACCCGATCGTCGAACATGGACATGAGCGCCAGCGGCGACTGGCTGGGTAGTGCCGATGAAAACCACTCGCATCTCGTCATCGACATGAGCGCGGAGAACCTCGGCAAGATGCTTGATACTTTCGGCTTTTCCGGAATCATCGAGGGCGGTCAGACCGTAGCCCATATCGATGCAACATTCCCGGGATCACCGGCTGCATTCGCACTGGCCAATGCGACAGGTTCGTTGAATATCAGCGTCGACAAGGGCCGGATTCTCGATATTGATCCCGGTGCGGGCGGGCGCTTGTTCGGCCTGTTCTCGCTGCGTGAGATCCCGCGTCGCTTGTCGCTGGATTTCAGCGATCTGTTCAAGTCCGGCATGAGCTTCAACTCGATCAAGGGCAGTTTCAAGATCGAAGAGGGCAGTGCGCAGACCGACGGCCTGCACATCGCCAGCCCTGCTGCCGACGTCACCATCAGTGGTCGTACCGATCTGCGCAAGCACCAATTCGACCAGGAAATATCAGTGACCCCACGCGCAGGCGTAGCACTCCCGGTGGTCGGCGCGTTGGCCGGAGGACCGGTTGGCGCAGCCGCCGGACTGGTCATGCAGACCCTGATCGGCAAGAGCCTCAACAAGGCGGCACGATCCCGCTACAAGGTCACTGGAAGCTGGGAAAAGCCGGTGATTGCCTTGATCGGTCGCGAAACGATCACAACCACGGATGAGGAGCCAGGAGCCGACTCAGGCGACGGGCTCGATACCGACTCACGGCCAGCGGCCACGAAAGACGATGCGATGATCGATCCGGTCCAGAAGGTAATCGATGCACTACCGGTGCTGAAGCAGGACATGCGCGCAGGATCGAAAACCGAATCGGATGCGCACCTCGAACCGCAGCGCCGCTTGGCACCGTTGCCCGAAGGTCTGGCGCAGCAGCCACCAGGGTCCGACGATCGGGATCGCGGATAGGTGCCGATCAGATCCGCGAATACTTCCAGGACAGCAACTGACCATCGCGATACGGCATGACCCCATGAAAGGTTCTCGGGTCGGCATCGAAAACCAGGGGCAGGAAGTGGCGATCGCCCTCCCATAGCGGAAGTTCGAGGATACGATCGATTTCGATCCATTCCAGCGATCCTTCGGCATTCTCGGTCAACGCCGTACCACTGAAGTTTTCGATCAGGAAGACAAAGCCGAGCCAGTCTTCACCGTGCTTGCCGAAACCGGGCCAGCTGATCGTGCCGCGCAGACGCATGTCCGTGCATTCAATGGCGGCTTCCTCGCGGATTTCCCGGCGCATGCAGGCAACGACATCTTCATCCGCATCCATCTTGCCGCCAAGGCCGTTGTACTTGCCAAGATGCTGATCGTCGGCTCGCGCGTTTCGATGGACCAGCAAGACCTTTGAACGATCGCTGGAAAGAACATAGCCAAGCGTGGCCAGAATCGGTGTATAGGGCATGGCAATCGGGAATCTGAATCCGGATTCTGCATTTTCGCAGATTCGCGGTGTGTTCCGTTGCAGTAAGGGCTGCTAGGTGTGGGACTTTTGCGCCTCGGCAAAAGCAGCCAGCTGTTCCGGGCTCGCTTCGCGTTGATGCTTTGCCTTCCAGTCGGAGAACGGTTCGCCATAGATCAGCTCGCGGGCTTGCTCCTTGCTCAGCGATTCGCCGCGTTGTTCGGCGGCCTCGCGATACCAGTCGGCAAGGCAGTTGCGGCAGAAGCCGGCCAGTGTCATCAATTCGATGTTCTGCACATCGCTGCGCTGACCAAGGTGCTCAAGCAGGCGGCGGAACGCGGCCGCTTCGAATTCGGTGCTGTTGCTGGACATCGACGTTCTCCGCTTTGATCAATCGTTGAATCGTAGCATCCGGGTTCGAGTCTGCCTTTGCCGCCATGCTTGGTGACATGGATAATGTACGGCTTCCGATGGAGTTCCGATGAAAGCACGTCTGCTGGATGGCAAGCGAATTGCCGATGAATTGCTTGAGCGTCTGGCTGAACGTGTGCGCGTGCGCATTGAAGCGGGCAAGTCGAGACCGGGTCTGGCGGTGATTCTGGTTGGCAGCGAAGCGGCTTCGGCCGTCTATGTGCGCAACAAGCGTCGGGCTTGCGAACGGGTGGGATTCGCGTCAATGGCGTTCGATTTGCCCGAGGACACGCCGGAGGCCGATTTGAGCGCGTTGATTGATCGACTCAACGCCGATCCGGCCGTTCACGGCATTCTTGTGCAACTTCCGTTGCCTGGCCATGTTGATTCCAATGCGCTGATCAATCGCATTGATCCGCACAAGGATGTCGATGGTTTCCAGGCCGAGAACGTCGGTCGCCTGGTCTTGCGTCAGCGCGGACTGCGTCCGTGTACGTCCAAGGGTGTAATGACCTTGCTCGCGCATACTGATCGGCCGGTGCGCGGCAAGCATGCCGTCGTCGTCGGTGTCTCCAATCATGTCGGGCGTCCGCTGATGCTCGAACTTTTGCTGGCCGGATGCACGACGACGGTCTGCCACCGATTCACCGAGGATCTGCCGGGTTTTGTCGCCGAAGCCGATATCCTGATCGTCGCCGTCGGTCGCGCCGGCCTGGTTCGCGGCGAGTGGGTCAAGCCTGGAGCAACCGTGATCGATGTCGGCATCAATCGTGGCGAAGACGGCAAATTGACCGGCGATGTCGAATTCGCCAGCGCCGCCGAACGTGCCGCGTGGATCACCCCGGTTCCCGGCGGTGTCGGGCCGATGACCGTCGCGACCCTGATGGAAAACACAATTGAGGCCGCCGAAACGTTTTTCGACTGATTCAGCGCTAATTTTTTGCACGTTGCTGACGAATTCCGCGCAGGGCCGCGTCGGCGCGCTGTGTATCGATCCAGGCGGCGATGTGGGCGGCATCGGGCGGTGGCGTATCCAGCCAGCGACTGTCGTCGCCATCGAGCAGATACCCTGACAAGGCGTCATCGTGATAGACGTCGACGCGGTTGCGATTGTCGCCACGCGCATGCACGACAATCGCCGGCACCTGCGGGTCACTTCTGAGAAAGCTCCCGGTGTAAGCAGGTCGGCAATGCTGCGCGGCAAACTGCCAGGCCAGCGAGGGCAGCAGGTCGGTCTGCTGAAAATCATCCTTGATCACGGCCGGCATATCGACCTTGCCGGCGACGACCATCGGCACCCGGGCAAACGAGCGATCGCCGTGAGCTGCGAATTCATCCTTGTGCAGCGGTGTCATCGTGCGGTGATCGCCCATGAAGATGAGCACGCCATTGTCGAGATAGCCGCGCTTTTGCAAGGCGTCGTGGAAGATGCCGATCTGTTCGTCGACATAGCGAAATGAGCGTTCCGGATCGATCTTGTGGCTGCGCGGATCGAGGAACGGAGGATGGCTGCTGACGGTCAGCAGCACCGAGACGAATGGCTTGTTGTCGTCGCGATGATCAAGCCAGTCGAGGAAGCGCTGGTAGAACACACGGTCTTCGACGGACTTGAATTGCCAACGCTCGCGGCCGGCATACCAGGGATCATCGGCGCCGGAAATCGTGTTGAATCCGATTTGCCTGAGCCAGCGTCCGATATTCAGAAAGCCGGTATCGCCGGGAGTAAAAAATGCGGATTCGTAGCCACTGGCCGTCGCCAGGCCGGGCAGGGAGTTGCTGCCGGTGGCGAAATTGTCGAACGAGTACTCAAGCACGCCAGGCGGATTGATTGGCAGCAGGCCCGTGCCAATGGCGACTTCGGCGCCGCTGGTGGTGAAGCCATTGGCATAGAAGTGCGTGAAATAGTGGTTGTCGCGAGCAATCGCATCAAGCCGCGGCGTCCAGTCGAACTGGCTGCCAAGCAGGTGACTTTGCCAGGCCGACAAGGATTCGACGAGAACGATGATGACATTGGGGCGATTTGCGTCCGGATTGCGCTCGCAGACTTTCGGCACTTCGGCGGCGAGCGTGCGCTGGCGATCGAGATATTCTTCGCTGAACGCGCGTACGCTGGCTTGCGCCTGATTCGCTGCGATCACGTTGTCGATCAGTTCGCCGTGCACATAGCGCACCGGACTCCGCAAATGACTGATTCCGGCAGCCAATGCGCTGGCAACGGCGAGCACGCCGAAAACGAACGCCAGACGCGGACGCCTGCGTGCCGACAGGCAAGCCAGCCAGGGCAGGGCCAGCAACACGAGCACAGTGACCAGCTTGAGCCAGCCCAGTGGCGAATGCAGGTTTGCTTCGAGCACACTCCAGTTGGCCGCGAACTCGCCGCCGAAGTGGCTGATGTCACCGAGATGGAGACGCTGATAGAACAGGTCGAAAATGACCACATCGGTGGCGGCGATCAGAAGCAGCGCGAAAGCGAGCAGGATGAGCAAGCCGCGCACGAGGGATCGATGGCTCAGTGCAGCCAGCGCCATCAGGCTTGCCAGACCGGCAAACAGCCAGGCATCGGCACCCAGTGTTGGCACGAGGAAACAGCCGTGACAGTCCGTGTAAGTGCCCAGGGTTGCTTCAACCAGCAACGACCGCGCGATGAATACCAGTGCCGCCGCGACGACGATTGCCGCCATCGCGAAGCACTGGATAGCGTTGGCTAGACGACGGATTCGCGATGGTCGCGAATGAATCGGACTGGACGGCATTGGCGGAAACCTGGGCTAAACCGATAGAATAGCGGACTTGATCAGCCTCCCTGCAGCCCATGCGAATACTCGCCGAAGCCCTGACGTTTGATGACGTCTACCTTGTCCCCGGTCATTCCATCGTGCTGCCGCGCGATGTCAATACCTCCTCTCGACTGACCCGCAACCTGCGCGTCAACGTTCCGATTGTCTCGGCTGCGATGGACACCGTGACCGAGGCGCGCCTGGCCATTGTCATGGCCCAATGTGGCGGAATCGGCATCATTCACAAGAACATGAGCCTCGAACAACAGGCCGCCGAAGTGCGCCTGGTCAAGAAGTTCGAGGCTGGCGTGATCCGCGATCCGCTCACGGTTCGACCCGATGCGACGATCCGCGACGTCATGCGCATCACCGGTGAGCATGGAATCTCGGGTGTGCCGGTGGTCGACAACGAGGAACTGGTCGGCATCGTCACCAGTCGCGACATGCGCTTCGAGAAGAAGCACGATGATCCGGTCCGCAACATCATGACGCGCAAGGATCGACTGATCACGGTCAAGGAAGGTGCCAGCGAGGATGAAGTGCTGGCCCTGCTGCACAAGTTCCGCATCGAGAAGGTGCTGGTGGTCAACGATGCCTTCCAGTTGCGTGGTCTGATCACGGTCAAGGACATCCAGAAAGCGCGCGACAACCCGCATGCGGCCAAGGATGATCACGAGCGCCTGCGCGTCGGTGCGGCGGTCGGCGTCGGTGGTGACACCGAACGACGGGTGGCGGCGCTGGTCGAAGCCGGCGTCGATGTGCTCATCGTCGATACCGCGCATGGCCACGCCCAGTCGGTGATCGACCGCGTCGCATGGGTGAAGAAGAATTTCCCGAACACCGAAGTCATCGGCGGCAATATCGTCACCGCCGATGCGGCACTGGCGCTGCGCGATGCCGGAGCCGATGCGGTCAAGGTCGGCGTCGGCCCCGGTTCGATCTGCACCACGCGCATCGTCACCGGCGTCGGCGTGCCACAGATCACCGCGATCGACCTGGTTGCCAATGCGCTCAAGGACGACATCCCGCTGATCGCCGATGGCGGTATCCGTTATTCGGGTGATCTGGCCAAGGCCATCGTCGCCGGCGCTTCGACAGTGATGCTTGGCAGCATGTTTGCCGGCACTGAAGAGTGCCCCGGCGAAGTCGAGTTGTTCCAGGGCCGTTCGTACAAGAGCTATCGCGGCATGGGCTCGATGGGTGCGATGGAGAAAGGTTCCAGCGACCGCTATTTCCAGGATGCCTCGGATCCCGAGAAGCTCGTCCCGGAAGGCATCGAGGGCCGCGTTCCGTATCGCGGACCGCTGCGCAACATCATTCACCAACTGGTCGGTGGCCTGCGCGCCTCGATGGGCTACTGCGGCTGCGCGACGATGGATGACATGCGCACGCGCCCGCAATTCGTCCGCGTCACCAGCGCCGGCGTCCGCGAAGCACACCCGCACGACATCCAGATCGTCAAGGAAGCGCCGAATTATCAGTTGAGTTGATTGAAAACCGGGATTTGGGAGTTGGGATTCGGGATTCGTTGGGGCGGCTTCTCGCGAATTGCCGGACTCGTCCTGTCGTCGGTGTTTTTGCTTTTTCGAATCCCCAATCCCCAATCACGAATCCCGCCGCATGACCAACCTCCATCACGACAAGATCCTGATCCTCGATTTCGGCGCACAGTACACGCAGCTGATTGCGCGACGTATTCGCGAAATTGGTGTGTATTGCGAGATCTGGGCCTGGGATCACGATCCGGCCGAAATTGCTGCCTACGGCGCCAAAGGCATCATTTTTTCGGGCGGGCCGGAATCGACCACCTTGCATGGTTCGCCGAAAGCGCCGCAGGAAGCCTTTGATGCCGGTGTGCCGATTCTCGGCATCTGCTACGGCATGCAGACGCTGGCCGCCCAGCTTGGCGGCTCGACCGATGCGGCCGATGCGCGCGAGTTCGGCCACGCCGAAGTTGAAGTGATAGCCCGGGATGTGCTGCTGCACGGACTCAATGACCATCCGGGTCAACCACCACGGCTGAACGTGTGGATGAGTCATGGCGACCATGTCGCCACGGCACCACCGGGGTTCGTCGTCACCGCACGCACCGAGCGCATTCCGGTCGCGGCGATGGCCAATGAGGAAAAGCGCTGGTACGGCGTGCAATTCCATCCCGAAGTCACTCATACACGCCAGGGTGAAACCCTGTTGCGTCGCTTCGTCGCCGATATCTGCGGTTGCCGGACCTTGTGGACAGCGGCCAATATCATCGATGACCAGATCGCCCGCGTGCGCGAAAAGGTCGGCAAGGATGAAGTCATTCTTGGTCTTTCCGGTGGCGTCGATTCCTCGGTCGTCGCCGCGCTGCTGCATCGCGCGATCGGTGAGCAACTGACCTGCGTGTTCGTCGATACCGGTCTGTTGCGCTGGCAGGAGGGCGACCAGGTCATGGCCATGTTCGCCGAGCACATGGGCGTCAAGGTCATTCGCGTCAACGCGGCCGATCGCTATTTCGATGCCTTGAAGGGTGTCAGCGATCCGGAAGCCAAACGCAAGGTCATCGGCAATCTGTTCATCGAGATCTTCGACGAGGAATCCTCGAAGTTGGCCAATGCACGCTGGCTGGCCCAGGGCACGATCTATCCGGACGTCATCGAATCGGCGGGCAGCGGCACCGGCAAAGCCCATGTGATCAAGAGTCATCACAATGTCGGTGGTTTGCCTGCACACATGAAGCTTGGTCTGGTCGAACCGCTGCGTGAATTGTTCAAGGATGAAGTACGCCGGCTTGGCGTCGAACTTGGTCTGCCACGCGCGATGGTCTATCGCCATCCGTTTCCGGGGCCGGGCCTGGGTGTGCGCATCCTCGGCGAGGTCAAGCGTGAATACGCCGAACTGCTGGCTCGCGCCGACGCGATCTTCATCGAGGAACTGCGCAAGGCCGATCTCTACGACAAGACCAGCCAGGCCTTCGCGGTGTTCCTGCCGGTCAAATCGGTTGGCGTGGTCGGTGACGCCCGTGCTTACGAATGGGTCATTGCCTTGCGCGCGGTCGAGACGATCGATTTCATGACCGCGCATTGGGCGCACCTGCCATACGATTTCCTCGGCACGGTGTCCAACCGCATCATCAATGAGCTCCGCGGCATCTCGCGCGTCGTCTACGACATCAGCGGCAAGCCACCGGCAACGATCGAGTGGGAATGATTCCGCGTCTGGCACAGCCAGGCACCTGATGGCATGAAATGCCGCTAAGCCCGCGTAATTGCGGGCTTTTTTTTGTTTGTGTTTGGCACGATCTGGCAACGGGAGGAAGCGCCAAGCACCGTT
>NZ_DASSYD010000134.1:0-7753 GCF_035703485.1 Dokdonella sp.
AGCCAGCGCAACAAAGAGCTGCGCGCAGACAGGTGTCGCCTAACCGATTGTTTTTGTTGAAACAGGTGGCATCCAGAAGGTCCGCCAGCCGCACCGCGCGGCTGGTCAAGGCAACCAGCCTTCACTTCGCCACGCAGCACGTCCGGCGAACCTTCTGAATGCCATGACGGTTGGGCCACTTGATCAGCGTTGCCCTAAAGCCCATTGAAATTCGCTCAGGCGAGTGCGAGACAAAGTGAAACGGGCCGAAAAAGGCACAGTCCAAATGCGGAAAATGAGCATCTTGAGACCTGTTTTGCTGCAGGATCGTGCCGACTGAGTTGGATTTCTACAGCCTGCCCAGCGCGCTACTGGATCACGCGCTTGCCGCTGCGGAAGGTTTCCTTCCAGCCGGGGGCATCGAGACGGTCAAGCCGCACCGTGCCGCCGCTGTTCGGGGCATGCACGAATCGACCGTTGCCGACGTAGATGCCGACATGACTGATCTTCCGATGGGCAGCGAACAAGACCAGATCGCCACTCTGCAAATGCCCGAGTGAGACATCCGGTCGCTTGAGTTTGCCGATATCGGCCGAGGTGCGCGGCAGGCGAATTCCGGCGGCATCACGGAACACATAGCCGACCAGGCCGCTGCAATCAAAACCGGCTTCCGGGGTGTTGCCGCCGTAGCGATAGCGCGTGCCAACCAGGGACATCGCGCGAAACAGGACGGCATTGGCGAGGACGGTCGTATCCGATGCAGGGCGTTCCGCACCGCCCGAGGCATACGTCGATGGGCGTGTCTCGGTCTTGCCGCAGGCACACAGCAGAAGCAGTAGCAGCAGGATTGTGGGTCGCAGAAAGCACATCGCCCGACCTTGGGTCAGGTCGGGCGATGTGTCAACTGAAGGCAACTTGATCAGCGTTGCTGAAAGACAAAAAGAAACGCCGCACGCGGATTCGGAAACGTGCGACGTCTCTGGAAAAATCAGGCTGCGCTGGCGCAAAGTTTCAAACGCGGAGTCTGGACTGCGGGTTCTTCGAAAAGTGCCTCGGCGTCGCTGACCATGGCTTCGTGCAGGGTCTGCACGGCTTCCTCGAACTGGTGCAGGCGCTCCTGCGAAGCGGCGGCGACGTTTTCCGGAACCTGTCCGGCATCGAGCAAGCTGCGCAGCATGTCGCGATGCTGGTCGCTGAAATCGGGATCAAGCAAGGCTTCATCGAGGGCGCAAATGACCGCAGCAAGCCAGCCGGATGTCGGTGAGCGCAAGGTCAACAGCATTTCATTGGACGAAACATTCATGTTGGATCCCTCTTTGGTTTCCTCAGCTGTTTACAGATATGCAGGCTTCATGCCAATTCGCTCTCACGGATTCGCAGCCACGAGCCCGGGCAGCAATCTTGTTGGCAAACGGACGTCTCCGGCACAAACGGGCGCAGAACGAGGCCCGTTCGGGGCCAAATTGTCGACACAGTCCAGTTTCGTCACATCGTGACAAACTTCGACCGAGCAACGATTGCGCGCCTTGCCCCGGTGTGCTTGCCTGGAATCGCTCGAAGTGAGCAATTCTTGTAGTGGTTCGTGGGCACTGTCGTAGAATCTGCGGCTATGAAAAATACTGAGTCGGACGTGTTGGTTCTGGGCGGAGGTGTGATTGGACTGGCATGCGCCCGCCAGTTGCTCGCCGCGGGGCGCCAGGTGACGGTAGTCGACCAGGCCATGGTTGGCAGCGGAAGTTCGCACGGCAATTGCGGAACGCTGACGCCAAGTCATGCCATGCCGCTGGCCATGCCGGGTGTGGTCGGTACCGCAATGCGCTGGCTGCTCAAGCGCGATGCTCCGTTACGCATCAAACCGCGATTTGATCCCGCCTTGATGCGCTGGCTGTATGCATTTCGTCGACGCTGCAACTGGAGCGACTTTTCCAAGACAACGGCACTCAAGGCACCGCTACTGCTGCGTTCGGCCGAGCTGATTGCCGAGATCGTCGAGCGCGACAAGCTCGATTGCGAGTATCAGGCGCACGGAACCTTGCACGTCTATCGTGACCAGCGCAGTTTCGAGCATTCAGCCTGGTTTCAACGCTGCCTGGCCGAGGTCGGGATTCCAGTCGAGATTCTTGACGGCGAACAGATCGAAGCCATGGAGCCGTCGCTCAAACACGGCGTGGTCGGTGGCTACTTCAATGCCGGCGATGCCCAGTTGCGGCCCGATCGATACGTTGCCGAACTGGCGCGCGTGGTCCGTGAGCACGGCGGCAAGATCGACGAGGAAACGCATATCGATTCGATCGCGGTCGAGCGCGGTCACATTTCCCGCGTACGCACGAACAAAGGTGACTATTCGGCGAATGAGGTTGTCTTTGCGCTTGGTGCCTGGTCGGCAAAGCTGGCAGCGTCGATCGGACTTCGTTTGCCGATCCAGCCAGGCAAAGGCTATTCGATCACCTATTCACGCCCGGCCAATTGTCCGCGTACGCCGTTGACCCTGAAAGAAGCCAGCGTTTGCGTAACCGCGTGGGGTTCCGGCTATCGTCTTGGCAGCACGATGGAATTCGCCGGCTACGACACCAGCCTCAACCAGACCCGGCTCGATGCCTTGCGTCGCGCAGCCAAAATTTATCTGCACGAACCGGAAGGCCCGGAGATGCAGGAGGAATGGTACGGCTGGCGACCGATGACTTCCGATGACTTGCCCATCCTCGGCCGTGTACGCGGCATCGACAACCTGTGCATGGCCACGGGCCACGGCATGCTGGGTGTGACCATGTCGGCCGTGACCGGTTTGCTGATCAGCGAGGTCATTGCTGGCGAGAAGCCATCCATCGACCTTGAACCGTTCAATCTGGCCCGCTTTGGCTAAGGCAGCGCTGATCAAGTGGCGGACCTTCTTGAAGCCACCTGTTTCAACAAAAACAATCGGTTAGGCGACACCTGTCTGCGCGCAGCTCATTGTTGCGCTGGCTTGAAGCGACTGCATGGATGCAGGAGGTACGCCTCCATGGATGGAGGCGGTAGAACCGCGTTGGGAACAAGCGGTCGAGAGGTCCTCCTGCGCATCCTGCGCACGCGACATTCGCACATCCATGTGCAGCACAACGCAGGAGCAGTTGCCGACCGTGACTTGATGGTTCTAGAGCACGCTCCTTCGTCGCGCGGCATCCCTGCCTCTTTTCACTCGCCTCCCGGCGAGCGAGTGTCTTCTCTTTGCGTGGCCAAAGAGAAGGCACCAAGAGAAAGGCCACCCCGCGATTGCGCCTTGCGCACAGTCCCTGTGCTCCAGGTGCGCGAGGCTGCTCCGGGGTTCGTTGACAGTCCATCCATGGACTGGCATCGAACTGGCCCACTTCCTGTGGGCCATCCTTCGGACATTTCTTCCGCAACCTCGCCGCGATCGAGGGGACCCCGTTTAGCGCGCATCGTGCGCGCCAAAGCGAAGAGTAATGCCGAAGCCAAAGCCAAAGCCAAAGACGCGAGCTTGCTGGAATCCGTTTCGGCTTGGCTGCGCAGGCGACTGCATGGATGCAGGAGGTAGAGCAACGCAGGAGCAGTTGCCGAATGCGCAGTAACCGGGCCCCTATGCAGCGGCAACGTGACGCAGGGATTGCCCGCAGGGTGGGCGCAATGGATTGCGCCCAGTTCGACGCCAGTCCAGGGATGGACTGTCGGCGAACCCCCGGAGTCGCGTTGCGTAGTCGGAGGGCAGGAGCCCGGAGACCGCTGCAATGGGGTGGCCTTCTCTTTGGTTACTTTCTCTTGGCCACGCAAGAGAAAGTGACTCGCTCGCCTGAGGCGAGTGAAAAAAGGCAGGGATGCCGCGCCGCGGAGCGGCGTAAAGATCTAAATGAATCGAGAATTTTTTATCTTGCTTCAGAGCAGCCGAGCGCTGCTCTGCGCTTGTCGCAGCGCGGAAAGTCTGCTGTCGAGTATTACGAAACTGACCGGGAATCAACGTCGAAACTTTTGATCACGAGACAGGATCAGGTTCGGGGGAAGCTCGGTTCACCACAAACGGAGGCTGGTGGATCTACCTCTGAATCAAGTGTCATTCGATTCAAGGCGCATCGACTGAACTCGCCTTGAATCGGTTTGATCCTCAATCGTGATCGCGAATGACCAGCAGGCGCAGCTCGGTCATGTCCTCGATCGCATAGCGGATACCTTCGCGACCCAGACCGGAATCCTTGACCCCGCCATACGGCATGTTGTCGACGCGGAAGCTCGGTACATCGCCGATCACGACGCCACCGACATCGAGGCGATCCCAGGCGCGCATGGCCTGGTTGATGTCATTGCTGAAGATGCCTGCCTGGAGACCGAATTCGCTGTCGTCAACGATGCTCAAGGCTTCGTCGAAATCCGCATACGGCTGCAGGATGGCAACCGGGCCGAAGGCTTCCATGCAATTGACCTTCTGATCGGCACCGACGCGCTCCAGCACCGTGGCTTCGAGCATGGCGCCATCGCGCTTGCCACCGCAGAGCAGGGTGGCACCGTCCTTTACGGCCTCCTGGATCCACTCGTCGAGGCGTTTGGCTTCCTTGACGTCGATCATCGGACCGATGAAGGTTTTCTCGTCCTTCGGATCACCGGCGACAAGCTTGCGGGTAGCGGCGACAAAGCGATCGCGGAAATCATCGTAGATATCCTCGTGGATGAGAATGCGCTGGACGCCGATGCAGCTTTGTCCGGATTGATAAAATGCTCCGAAGATCACGCGTTCGATGACTGCATCCAGATGCTCATGTTGATCTGATTCGATGACGCAGGCCGCGTTGCCGCCAAGCTCGAGCACGACCTTTTTCTTGCCAGCCTTGGCCTTGAGATCCCAGCCGACAGCTGGCGATCCGGTAAACGAAAGCAGTTTCAGACGTTCGTCGGTGGTGAACAGATCGGCACCATCGCGATGCGCAGGCAGAATCGAGAATGCACCTCTGGGCAAATCGGTCTCGGCCAGTACCTCGCCGATGATCAGCGCGCCGATTGGCGTGCGACTGGCTGGCTTGAGCACGAACGGGCAGCCTGCGGCGATACCCGGTGCAACCTTGTGTGCGGCCAGGTTGAGTGGAAAATTGAACGGCGAAATGAACGAGCACGGTCCGATCGGCACGCGCCGGGTGAATCCGCGATAGCCCTTGGCCCGCGCCGAAATTTCGAGATTGAGCACCTCGCCATTGATGCGTACTGCCTCTTCGGCGGCGACCTTGAACGTGTCGATCAGACGGGTGACTTCACCGCGTGCATCCTTGATCGGTTTGCCGGCCTCGATGCACAAGGCCATGGCCAGTTCATCGTAGCGCTCGCGAAACCGCTTGACGCAGTGTTCGAGCACGGCCTGGCGCTGGTACGGCGCGAACTTGCGCATCGGCTCGCTGGCGGCAACGGCAGCAGCAATGGCCGAGTCAATGGCCTTGGCGTCGGCCAGGGCGACCCGCATGGCGACTTCGCCACTGAATTTGTCAGTGACCTCGAGATCGGTGTTTGCGAACACGGCCTTGCTGGCCAAATAGTAGGGATAGCTGGACTTGAGCATGCTGCGCTCCTGCATCAACGGACGAATGAATGGTGCTGCGCTTGATCGGCAACACGCCGATTATTACAACTCGGCGCTGAGTTCCTTGATCTCGCGATTGAGCACGCGGTCATTGTCAGAATAGTCAATCGGCAGGTCGATCAGATGAACGCCGGGTGTATCGAGGCACTTTGCCAGCAGTGGCGCAAATTCCTCGGTCGATTTCGGTCGATGACCGTGAGCACCGTAGCTTTCGGCATATTTGACAAAATCCGGATTTGTCATGTCCATGCCGAAGTTCGGGAAGTCCATGTTGGCCTGCTTCCACTTGATCATGCCGTAGGCGTCGTCGTGGATGAGCAGGATGACGAGGTCGAGCTTGAGTCGGACCGCGGTTTCGATTTCCTGGGAGTTCATCATGAAGCCGCCATCGCCGGCGATGGCCATGACCTTGCGATCCGGATAGACGATCTTTGCCGCGATCGCTGAAGGCAGGCCGGCGCCCATGGTCGCCAGGGCGTTGTCGAGCAGCATCGTGTTTGGCAGCGTGCAACGGTAGTAGCGCGCGTACCAGAGTTTGTACATGCCATTGTCGAGACAGAGGATGCCGTCATCAGGCATGACCTTGCGCACGTCGGCAACCATGCGCACCGGATAGATCGGGAAACGCGAATCGTCGGCACCCTTGGCCAGATGCGCATCGAGGTGCTTGCGCACGTTGTCGTCGTAGGAGAAATCCCAGTGTGCCTGCTTCTTGAGGATCTCGTTGAAACGCCAGATTGCATTGGCGATATCGCCGACAACTTCGATCTGCGGAAAGTAAACCGTATCGACCTCGGCAGTCAGGTAATTGACATGAATGACCGTGCGCTTGCCGTGACGCATGAAGAACGGCGGCTTCTCGATGACATCGTGACCGACGTTGATGATGCAGTCGGCATGCTCGATCGCGCGATGGACGAAATCGCCATCCGACAACGCGGCGTTGCCGAGCCAGAGCGGGTGGGTTTCATCAAGTACGCCCTTGCCCATCTGCGTGGTGAAGAACGGGATACCGAATTTTTCGACAAACTGGCGCAGCATCTTGCTGCTGAGCTTGCGGTTGGCACCGGCGCCAACCATGAGGATCGGCCGCTGCGACTCACTGATGGCCTTGATCGCGCGCAGGATCGCCTTTTCATCGGCGATCGGACGTCGGTGGTAGCTGGCCTGGAGGACGAAGGCATCGGTTTCATCCTTGGCGATGTCCTCGGGCAGCTCAAGATGGGTGGCACCTGGCCGCTCTTCTTCAGCGCGGCGGAACGATTCGCGCACGCGAGCCGGAATGTTGTCGGCCGAGACGATCTGGCGCGTGTATTTGGTCAGCGGCTTCATCATGTCGACAACATCGACAATCTGGAAATGGCCCTGTTTGGAGGCCTTGACCGGCTTCTGCCCGGTGATCATGAACATCGGCATGCCGCCGAGTTGGGCATACGCCGCCGAGGTGACGAAATTGGTTGCGCCGGGGCCGAGCGTGGCCAGGCAGACACCGGCCTTGCCGGTCAGTCGTCCGTACGTCGCCGCCATGAAGCCCGCTGCCTGTTCGTGACGGGTCAGAATCAGTTTGATCGATGAATTGCGCAGTGATTCGAGCAGGTCGAGGTTTTCTTCGCCGGGAATACCGAAAACGTATTCGACACCTTCGCTTTCAAGTGCCTTGATAAACAGATCCGAAGCTTTCATGCGCATTTCTCCAATCTCGTTGATGACGGGTGGATGGTGCTTGATTTGATGGAACGGGACGTTTCAATTCAATACGCGCAGGCGATAAAAATCGGACCTGGATCACGTCGATGTCGAGGGTTTTCGGGTGAACTGATGAGTCTGCTCAGCAGAGGGTGAGCCCGATTGTGGGCGTCGTTCAGGATGCGGGTCAATTGCTGTTGTCGATTCGCAGGCGCAATTCACCGTCAGCGACGATGCCTCGCAAGCGTGAATCCGGGCTGGTCTGAGCCACGCTGTGGACAACCGCGCCGGAGTCGGAATCGATCAGGATCGAGTAGCCGCGAGCCAGTGTGGCCAGCGGGCTGACCGCATGCAGCGCACGCGCGAGCTGACCCAGATGTGCCCGTCTGCGTTCGATGCGATGGTTCATCGTGGCGGTCAGACGCGTGGCAATCGCCTTCGCCCGGTCATTGGCCAGCGCCAGCTTTTGTCGCGGATGGAGCGCGGCGAGTCGCATGTGGCCGCGTGCAAGTCGGGTCAGGCGGCGTTCGAGAT
>NZ_DASSYD010000088.1:0-6571 GCF_035703485.1 Dokdonella sp.
CGCAAGTCGAAACAGGCGTCTCGGCGAGCGGGAAGATTGCAAAATGGGTTGATATAGGAAGCGTCAGGTTGGGCGGTCTCGAGGTCGCCCAACACCGGGTCGACGTCGGTGACTTCAATGCGATGGTTGCAGACAACAAGCTCGGTCCCTACCTGCATGTCGGCCCCGTGCTTCTCGCTGGCCATCGTCTGTTGATAGACATGAAACACCATCAAGCCGCACTGGTTCGTGGAGCGGGAGCTGGGGCACCGGATCAAGCGGCTGAGTAATCCGCTCGCCCAGGGCGCCTCTGAACAAGCAGCGCAACCGCCAGACTTTCTGAACACCATGACGATTGTGCCGCATGTTCAGAGGTGCCCTGATGGTTCGGGCATGATCCTTACCGCCAATCGCCAACCGCTCAGGCAATCGACTGCAACCATGTGCGCGGCGCCACGCCAACGCTTTGCGCAAACGCGCGCGACAGCGCGGCGGCGCTGGAATAGCCAAGTTGATGGCTGACGGATTTGATTGAGGTGCCACCGACGAGCAGGGATTGCGCGATGCTGATGCGCCAGTGCTTGAGGTAGTCCGCGGGTGAGGTGCCGACGTGCTCCTTGAAGCATGCCGCAAACGCGCTGCGTGACATGCCGGCGGTGTGCGCCATCGAGGCCAGACTCCACGGCTGTCCAGGTTGCTCGTGCAGGGCGGTCAGCACGCGCGCCAGCTGCGGATGGGCAAGTCCGCTGAGCAGGCCTGCCGGTAGCGCGTATTGCTGCGGGTGATCGAGCAGCCAGCGCAGCAATTGCAGCAACAGCACTTCAAACAGGCGGTCGGCCAGCAGTCGCTGCCCGCAACGCACGCGTTCGGACTCGGCAAACAACAGATCCAGGGTCGGCGCCAGTCCGTCGACAGCCGATAGCGGCACGACCATGACATCGGGCAAGGCACGCACCAGCGGATGCGCGGCGCCGCCTTCGAAATCGAGCGTCGCGCAGACAAAGTCGGAGCCGTCCTCGGGCGGATTCTCGAACGCATGCTCGAATGCGCGCGGATAGAACAGCAGGGTCGGCTCTTCAAGCACGATGCGATCCGCAGTCTGCCCGGCGCCGCGATGGGTCACCACCATTTCGCCACGGCGAAGCACGTGCAGGAAGCCGCGACCGGGCCGCGCATCAAAGCGGGTCAGCCCGCACAGCGGACCGGCATGGAACAAATGCGCGTGTACCCGAAAACGCTCAAGCAGGGCGCTCAGGCGGTCGACGCTCTCCATCTCGACTCCGATCTCTGGACGATCTGATATGCATCATGGACTAAATGAGTCCGAATGTCCTGATTTTGCCGGGATACTGCACCTCCAGATGGCGAGCATCCGCCCGCCAGCGGCACTTTCAGAACAGGAGGCTCCATGTCCAATTCATTACCCCATCCGCGTTCCCATGCGCGCCAACTTGCCAGCGCTGGTTCCGCCGGCCTTGCCATGCTGATTGCCTTGGTGCTGGGCTCATCACCGCTTTCAGCGCATGAGGCCAAGCCGCACACGAAGGGCATCCACAGCAAACCGGCCAAGGCTGTCGCCGCGCCATTCGATATCGTGCATACGAAAATCACCACCGAAGGCAACAGCGCAATCTTCCACGTCGCGGTATCCGGCAAGGCTGGATCGAGCAAGCCGACGCCGATCGGCAAGCTGGCCGGCAGCACGGTGTTTTCCTATGTCTGGCCGACCTCAATCGATCCCTACGTGGTCGGCTTTGAATCAAAGAGCGGCATCCTCGCCTTCGCCGTGACCGCGCATCCCGATTTCGACGACACCCCGCTGTTCGATGAAAGCCAGGATGGCG
The DNA here is from genome assembly GCF_035703485.1 of Dokdonella sp. Lineage (GTDB taxonomy): Bacteria > Pseudomonadota > Gammaproteobacteria > Xanthomonadales > Rhodanobacteraceae > Dokdonella. The sequence goes on from NZ_DASSYD010000088.1 coordinate 1,824, forward strand.
ATCTCGGCAACGATGGCGGCATCTGGCATTCGCACTGGGTCGTGCTGCAGCCCGACGAAGCCTGCGGCAAGGATGCGCTCAAGGTCGTCGATATCCCCGAGGGCAGCAAGCCGCGTCTGCCGAAGACCTGGCCGGGCCTGCCGATCCTGATCGACAGCCCGGGCTGGAGTCCGCAGTTCAAGGGCGACACGATCGAAGTTCGCGTGCCGTTCGACGACATCGGTGCGGTCAAGAGCGCCAGCTTCGATGGCGTGACCGCCGCCTTGCGCGTCAACGCCAGTGTGCACAACCCGCTGTTGTGCGTGGCCGATGTGTTCAAGGTGGCCTCGGGCGACCTGTCCCTGCCGGGCAAGGTCGATCAGTGATCGGCTGAGGCCATCGGACTGCCCGCAGATTCGCCGCGGGCGGCTTTCAAACAACTTTATCAAGCAGTGGAGAAAACCATGAACCGCGTTCCCTTGATCGACCGCAACAACACCAGCGCCGAGCGCAAGCAAACCCTCGACGCCATCAACGCCGCCTTCGGCGTCACGCCGAAAATGTTCCGTGCCGTGGCCAACTCGCCGGCGGCGCTGAACAGCATGTGGGGCTCGTTCGGAGCACTCGGCGCTGGCGTCATCAGCGCCCGCCTCGGCGAACAGATCGCCGTCGCCGTCGCCGACCGCAACACCTGCAACTACTGTCTTGCCGCACACACGGCATTGGGCATGAAGGCGGGCGTCAGTGCTGATGACCTGGCCAGCGCCCAGAGCGGCGAATCGTCAGATCCGAAGACGAGGGCCGCGCTGCAGTTCGCCCTCAAGCTGGTCGAGAAGCGGGGTCAGATCGAAAGCGCCGACGTCGATGCGGTGCGCAAGGCCGGATTCAATGACGAGGGGATTGTTGAAATTCTCGCCCATGTCGCGCTCAATCTGTTCACCAACTACGTCAACATCGCGTTCGATGTGCCGGTCGACTTCCCGACCGTCCAGTTGCGCCGCGCGGCCTGACCGATCAATCCGTTCGTTGTCCCGACGTGCACAAGGCATAGGCCCGCGCACGTCGGGGCTCTCAATCAACTGGAGATGCAATGAGCACTGCCGCAGATATGGCTCCGGAACTTGAAGTCGGACGCTGGTTCAACACGCCGACGCCCATCACCCTGGCCGGTTTGCGTGGACGCGTTGTCGCCCTGCACACCTTCCAGATGCTCTGCCCCGGTTGCATTTCGCACGGGATTCCGCAGGCAACGCGGCTGCGCAAGATGTTTGCGCAGAAGGACGTTGCGGTGATCGGCCTGCATACGGTTTTCGAGCATCACTCGGTGATGACCGAGGAAGCCCTGGCCGCTTTCATCCACGAATATCGACTCGATTTTCCAATCGGTGTGGATATCCCAGGAACGAACAATCCGGTGCCACGGACCATGCAGAAATACGCGTTGCGCGGGACGCCGAGTCTGGTTCTGATTGATCGATCGGGTCGATTGCGTCTGAGCCACTTCGGCCAGATCGAGGATATGCAACTGGGTGCGGTGATCGGTCAGTTGCTCGCCGAACCGGGAGAAACCCAATCTGCACCGGCTGATTCAGCGCTGAGCGATGCCGGTAGCGGCCGTTGCGAGGTCGGCGCAAACGGCAAGCGAACCGGCTAGCAGCCACTCTGCGAATGCTCGAGGGCGGCGGCGCGGCAAGCGATAGTCGGTCGGGCGTGTGTCAATCCTTCAGCCAGATCATGGCCTCGTCATTCTGGTCGTAGTCGAAGCGACGGATCTTGGCCAGCATCAAGGGATCGAGCACGCGGTCGGCGAAGGTGCCCATCGGGCTGTTGGTGACCAGCGCCACCTTGCCGATCCTGTCGTGCACGCTGTTGATGAATTTCAGATGCGCGAACAGCGCGCCGATACTTTGCCAGCCGGGTAAACGCCGGCTGCGGATCATGATGCCGCGCAGTTGCTGGTGATTCTTGAGATGGTCTTTGGCGATCTCGCCGACCGCTTCGAAATCGTCTTCGCTGAGCGCTGCGTCCGAGCCAGGCTCAAGGAGCAGAATGCCGGACTCCGCATCGAGGCTGATGTTGATGCGGGCACGATCCTGCTCGCAGACCCACTGCCGGGCGGCTTCGTAATCGTCGCTGTCGAAATGCCGCAGTTCCCCGGGCGAGAGCACACGGAAAAACTTGACCGCGTTCTCCAGCCAGCCGATGTCGCTGATCAGGGCCATGCGCCCCCAGTGGCCCAGCTTGCCCAGGCCGAGGCGCAGATCCTGCCATGCCGCGCCGGCCTCCATGCCCTTCCACTCACCTTCGATGCAGCACAAGAGATCCAGCTTGCGGTGTTTCTCCAGCCTCTCATTGACCAGCGGTACCAGCTGCTCCGAGTAGTCTTCGGCACGCAGCTTGTCGGTGATCCGGATGCCGATCACATGGTCCGGAAGGTCCTCGATCATGTTCAACATGGTGCATTACCTCCACTTCGGTGGGCGCCGGTGGCGTCTGCAGACTCAGTGTACTGCCGAGCCAGCAAGTTCCGCCCGGCAAGCGCACGGTCTCAAGACATTGCGATCACTTGTCAGGGTGTCGGCAGGGTCACCTTCGGCGCGTCGGCAAAAGGCTTGATGCCAAAGTTCGGATAAACCTCGGACGGGTAGTAGACGACACCGTCCTTGACCACCATGCGGATGCGTTTGATCGCCTTGAGATCCTTCGTTGGATCGCCCGGAACGAGGAAGAAGTCGGCGAGTTTGCCTTTTTCTATCGAGCCCAGCGACTGGTCGCGACCAAGATATCTGGCCATGTCATAGGTGGCCAGCTTGAGCACTTCGGGCGCGCTGTAGCCGATCTTCTCGAACAGTTCGAGTTCACGGTGATAGGTGAATGAGCCACCGGTATCGGTGCCCGGAATCAGCAGGATGCCGCGCTGGTGCATGATGCGCAGGGTGTCGAGGATCTTGTCCCAGGCACCGGCATACTTCTCAGCGTCACCCGGCGCCGACATATCCGACCAGGCCTTTTTGGCATTGCGCTGGGCACCGATCGGCATGTGATCAATGGTATCGACCTGGCCGGCCGGGATTTCACCATCGCGCGACAGCAGCAAGGCCTCGTGGATGCCGATGGTCGGCTCCAGCGAGGCCTTCTTGTCGACGATGTGCTGGATGGTCTTTTGTACTTTCGCCGATTGCAGATCAAGCTCCGGCAGGCGGCGCAGGGCGGTCAGGCGCAGCAGGGTGCGGGTGTCTTCATCGGGTTTCAGCACCCAGCCGAGCATGGTCTGGTTGATATGGGTGAGCTCGTCGTAGCCGGCATCGAGCATCGCATCGGCATTTGAAAATGCCGGGATATGACCCGCGACGCGCAAGCCGAGTCGATGCGCTTCGGCGATCGTCGCCCTGGACCAGGCCGGGTTCATGCTGTTGTAAAGCTTGACCTGCCAGAAGTCGCGGGCAGCGTACCAGCGCACCGCGTCAATCGCCGCCTGCTGGCTGTCGACGAGAATGCCGTTGTTGGCGCTGAACGGGCTCTTGCCTTCGATGAAACCGCTGCGCGTGATGCGCGGCCCGGCAATCGTGCCATCGTCGATGCGCTCGATCAGCTTGGCCAGTACCGCATTGTCATTGCCCATGTCGCGTACCGAAGTCACCCCGGCAACGACATTGAGCAGGGCGCGACCTTGTGAGACATGGCCATGCATGTCGTTGAGACCGGCGATCAGGCTGCCGCCCGCGCCGTCAATCAGCACTTCGCCAGGCGTCGCCGGACTGTCCAACGGCTCGACAGAGGCGATGTGCCTGCCCATGACGATGACGGAAACCGGTTCCGACATGGCCAGCGTGTGCGGATCGAACACGCGGACGTTGCGGATGCGCACCGGTGCTTCGTAGCGGTGGGCAGACTTCTTCTGGATGGTCTCGAAGCGCTCGGTCGACAGCTGCTCGGCAATTCCGCGCAAGCGCTTTTCCTCGCCCTCGAAGCCTTCGCGGACGACGACAAAACTCGGCGTGATGAAGGCAAACATGGCCTGCTTGTCGTCGAGCAGGACGTAGGAAGGATTCAGGTCGAGTCCGCTCAAGGTATAGCTGCGAACCTTCTCGCTGCCGGACTTGCCCTTGACGCTGAGTTCGTCGCCTTCCTCAAGACGGATGTTTCCCGCCGGCAAGGTCGGCAGCGTGTGATCGATATCCTTGAGCAGGGCGCGCGCATACAGGCCGAGCGCCCACGGGCTTGCACTCAGGCCGATGTAGAGGCGATGGTCCGCAGAATCCAGCTTGCCGCTGCCAACCGAATCGGTCCAGCTCGCGCTGTCGCCCACTTGCTCGAAGTGCTCGTCGACCTTGCTGCCGAAGGTGGTCGCGCCGGTGATCTTCCACGATGTCGGCAGACCCCTGGCATCAAGCCGGATCGTCTCGGCCATGGTCGGCCCGCGACCGTTGTTCTTGTAGTCGAAGACGATGCGGGTTTCGCCATCGCCGCTGGTCGTGGTCAGATGGCCGACGACCTTCTCGCCGAAGATGACGCTGAAGTTCTCATCGGCCTGGGCCATCTGCTGCAGCAACAGGCATGCCGTCAACAGAACGGCATTGCGCAAGATGGACATCGCGGACTCCACTGGGTTCGAAGGCCCGACGGGCCAGCCTTCGACTTTGCCGAGCGGAAGAATGACGCGCAACCGCCGTGAGTCATGGTCTCGGCGTCAATGCGCCGAGACCATGCCGATGACGTCCTCAGATGCCGTCGCTGGCGTTCAGGGTCAGTTCCTGATGCTGGATCGG
>NZ_DASSYD010000203.1:0-4922 GCF_035703485.1 Dokdonella sp.
CTTGCGCGCCATCCTCCTGACTCACCACCACCCGGATCACATTGGCGGTGCCGAAGCCTTGGGAAAAATGGCTTCAGTACGGATCTTTGCCGCTCATGATCCACGCATCGAAATGGCTACGGATCGGGTCAGCGAAGGTGATCGCATCGTCCTCACCCAACCACCATGCAGATTCGATGTCATCGAGGTCCCCGGTCATACCAGCAGCCATATCGCATTTCACGGCCATGACCTGCTGTTTTGTGGCGACACCTTGTTCAGCGTCGGCTGCGGTCGAATGTTCGAAGGCACGCCGGAACAGATGCTTGCCTCACTGGAAAAACTGGCCGTGCTGCCCGCACACACCAAAGTCTGTTGTGGCCATGAATACACGGTCGCCAACTGCGTGTTCGCGCAATCGGTCGACGCTGACAACCCTGAGCTTGACGCGCGCCTGCAATCAGCACGTGCCTTGCGCGCGGTCGGCTCGCCCACGCTTCCGTCATTGCTTGCCGATGAATTGGCCTGCAATCCGTTCTTGCGTATTGATGCGCCAGCCCTGATCAAGTCGATGCGACAGCAAGCTCCCGGGGCGGCCGATCGTATCGCGCGATTTGCTGCATTGAGAAGCATGAAGGACACGTTTCGCGGATGATTCGGCCGGACCGCCGAATCTGGCAGCCCATCGCTGCCGCCTGCCTGCTTTCCGTGATCAGTGCCTGCAGTGCTCCGCAACCTCGGCCTGATCGACAACCGGTCAGCGAGCCTGTGATAAGTCCGGCTCCGGTCAGGCAAGGCGATCGAATCGAACCATCAGCGATCGAACCGGCAGCGGATGAAATCGATAAATCAAGCTCACCCTGGCAACGCCTGCGTCAGCGCTTCTCAATGCTTGATTGCGATGACAATCAGGCGGTGCTGAAAGAGGCAAGACGATACACGCGCCATCCGCAGCGATTCAACGCGAACTGGAGCAAGGCCATGCCCTTGCTCATGCTCGTGCTCGAACAGATCGAACGTCATGACCTTCCGGGAGAATTCGCCCTGCTTCCGTATGTGGAAAGCCACTACCGTCAACTGCCGCCCAGCGGCAACGGGCCGGCCGGCATGTGGCAATTAATGGGACGCACCGCAGTTGATCAGGGTTTGAAGGTCAGCCGGAGCTACGATGAACGCCTCGACGCCCTCGCCTCGACTGCCGCGGCCATCGGCTTGCTCGAACGCTACGACCGTCAGTTCTCCGATTGGCGGCTTGCCGACATGGCTTTCAATGCCGGTGAATATCGGATCAAGCGTGCGCTCGGAAAGCAACTGCATCAACAACTGGACAGTGAAGATCTTGCCGGGCTCAAAGTGAGTTCAACGACGCACCAGCATCTGGCACGTCTCATGGCCCTGTCATGCATCATCAACGATCCGCAGCGGTTCTCGGTGACCTTGCCGCAGCCCGATAACGGTATTGCCCTGCAGGCGCTGACCCTGCCGTCAGCCATGGATCTGCGCCTGGCCGCAGCACTGGCCGAATTGCCGTTGGCTGAATTGCTCCGTTTCAACGCCGCGTGGAGCAGACAGAAAAATCCGAGCGGGCCGACAACCCGCTTGTTGTTGCCGCAACAAAAGGTAGCGAATTTCAACTTCGCATTGACAAAGTTTCCACCCGCAATGCTGAGCGACTGGCACCTGCAGACAATTGATGTTTCAACGACCCTGGACACCTTGGCCAGCAGCCTGGAAACACCGGCGACGCTTCTCGCCAGCGCCAATCAACTCGACCCGACACAAACTCTGCATCCGGGAAAGGCAATCCTGCTTCCGGGCCGCGCAACCGAATCTGAAAGCACGACATCCACGCAGACCCACACGATCCGTCGCGGAGACACCTTGTCCGCAATCGCCCGGCACTACGGTGTTCGGCTCGCCGACCTGCTGCACTGGAACGCGCTGAGCAACACATCAATCCTGCGACCCGGTGCGATCCTGCGTGTTCACGCGCCAACGTTCTGAACCAAACCTGGTCCTGTTGGAGAACGCATGCGCCGGAAAGCAAAAAGGGCCGCACCGCGACCCTTTTTGCAGCTCCTCGTGTTGCCTGACTTACATGCGGTCTTCAGCAATCTGAACGTCCATGCTTGCGCGCAAGGCTGCAACAAAGTCACGCGCAGCGGCGTTGGAGGTCGCCTGCTGCAGAGTTGTACGAGCAGCCTCGCGTGTCGGCAGATCGACCGCCGTGGGATCAGCATCGGCGACGTTGTCGAGCTTGAGCAGGGCGTACTCGTCATTGGCCAGCGCAACCAATTCAACTTGACGATTGTCAGCGCTTGGCCGCGGCAGGGCAAAAGCCGCCTTGATCAGTGCCGTATCAACCTTGACCGCGTTGCGCCCGAGACCACGCTGTTCTTCGACAGCAAGCTTGAGTTCTTCGGCAATGGAGTCGATCGACTCACCCTTTTTCAACCGCGCAAACAAGGCGTCGGCGTGCTCCTTTGCCTGCTTGCCGATGCGAGCTTCAATAATGGCGCGCTGAATGTCGGTGCGCACTTCTTCAATCGGCTTGGGAGTGGCTGCCTTGTGTTCACTGACGCGGACGATGGCGATCTGGTTCGGGCCCAGGTCAATCTTGTCGGAATTGTTGCCCTGAACCAGCACCTGGTCGGAAAATGCCGCCTTGATTACCTCCGGATTGGCAGCGATACCGGTACCGCCTGCGCGCGAAAACAACGGAGTCGTCTGAATTTTCAAGCCCAGTTCCTTGGCTGCCGGCTCCAGCGACGTTGAGTCCTCGTAAGTCAGATCGATCATTCGACCCGACTTGTCATTGAATACGCGCTCGCGCTCGGACTCGCTGTAGTCCTTGGCAAGTTCGTCTCGAACCTCGTCGAATGTACGCGTCGATCCTGGGCGAATATCGCGAACCTCGATGACGTGATAGCCCTCAGATGAAAGGACCGGGTCGGAAACTTTGCCTTTGTCGAGTGCATACAGCGCCTCTTCAAACGCAGGATCAGTCATGCCCTTGTCGAGCCAGCCCAGGTCTCCACCAAGCGCCTTTGAGCCGAGATCATCCGAGGAACTCTTCGCCAGTTCGGCAAAATCCTTGCCCGCCTTCGCCTCGTCGGCGATCTTCTGCGCCTTTTCAAGCGCCTTTTTCTGATCCTCAGGCGCGCCCTTGCCACCCACCTTGATCAGGATATGCGAGGCGAGTCGCTGCTCCGAGCTGACGAACCGGCTCTTTTCCTTTTCATATCGATCCTTGAGCGTTGACTCATCCGGGTTCAACTGGATATCCAGTTTCGCCCCGTCGATCTCGATATAGCTGAGCGCTACCTGCTCGGGATTCATGTAATCCTTCTGGTGCTCCTTGTAGAAGCTCGAAATCTCCTCTTCGGAAACCTTGTTGTCGGCAACTTCACGCTTGCTCAGCTTGACGTAACGAATATCGCGAAGCTGCCCTCGCAGCCGCAAATAGGTGTCGACTTCGGCATCGGTGACAAATGCACTGGTCGCGACGGCCCTCGGAATTTCGCTGGTCGCAAATTGCTTGGCGACACGATCAGCAAAGCCGTTCGGGGTCATTCCCTGCGCAGACAAGCGGGCGCGGTAGAGGGCGGGATCAAATTTGCCATCGCGCTGAAATTCGGGAATCTTCGAAATTTCGTCACGCAGACGCTGCGCGGGAACCGCAATGCCGAGATTCGCGTTTGCCGTCAACAACACCTGCTCATCGATCAACTGATCGAGAATCCGCAATTTGATCGCAGGCTGTTCAAAGAAGCGCGCATCAATGGCGCCATTGGAAGCACGCAGTTGCTGCTGGCGAAACTCGTCAAAGCGCGAACGGAATTCCTGCTGCGAGATCTCCTTGTCCCCAACCTTTGCGACAAAACTGTCGGTCTGCGAGACGAAATAGGATTCAATTCCGAAGAAGGAAAACGTGATGACGATCAGGCCAAGGAGAATCATGGCAGGCCAACCGGTCGTCTTTTTTTGCAGAGCCTGAAGCATACATCGGCCTCGATAAAATGATGTCAGCCGGCTGCGAGATGCCTGGCTTTCGATGGTGGAGCGCGGCGCCCGGCATCGGACTCAGCGCGTGAAAAAAGCAAAGGCGCCACTCGGGCGCCCTGCTTGGGAGATAGCGACTTGGAGCGGTTCCTGACCGCTACCTCCGGCGTGACAGCGCGGTATTGTAACCGACTGGACGCCAATAACGCGGGGTGGTGGGTGCTGAGGGTTTCGAACCCCCGACCCTCTCCGTGTAAGGGAGACGCTCTACCGCTGAGCTAAGCACCCCCAACGTCAGTTGATCGCATCCTTGAGGCCCTTGCCGGCCTTGAATGCCGGAACCTTGGACGCCTTGATCTTGATCGTCTCGCCTGTGCGCGGATTGCGACCAGTGCGAGCAGCACGCTTGCGCACGCTGAAGGTACCGAACCCGACCAGCGAAATGCTGTCGCCGGACTTCAGCGTCTTCTTGACTACCTTGAAAACAGCTTCGACTGCGCGCTCTGCATCTGCCTTTGTCATTTCAGCAGCATCAGCGACAGCACCAACAAATTCACCTTTATTCATTATCAACTCCCTTTCGAGCAGCAACCCGGATTTATTTGGTTTGAACTGGTCACGCAGTACGAGCGAGGCGGGCTGACCTCCGACGTGATGTCGTTCCTCCACGCTTCACTCAATACAGCTTGTGTCGACGAACCGTGGCGCGACCTTTATACCAGTGCCCCTCAGGCCACGCAACACTAGGATTGGCGCGACTTTCAGGGGTTTTTCCCAGTCTGATCGAGGTTAAAGAAACGCCAACAAGTCAATGCCTGAATTGCAAACTCAGGCAACTTTGTCTACTCCGCGGGCCAACATGAGGACTCGATCAATGCGGTCGTGTCGGCGATCCCGTGTCTCGGGTTTTGCGTTTTCCGCGCGCAACCGACGCATCCGAA
>NZ_DASSYD010000149.1:0-6547 GCF_035703485.1 Dokdonella sp.
AGTGCATCGACAAGAACCTGGGCAACGGCTACATCTGGCACACCACCGGCAGCGGCAAGACGCTCACCAGCTTCAAGGCCTCCACGTTGCTCAAGGCCAACCAGGCCATCGAGAAGTGCCTGTTCGTGGTGGATCGCAAGGATCTGGATCGCCAGACCCGCGAGGAGTTCAACCGCTTCCAGGAAGGCTGCGTCGAGGAAAACACCAACACCGAGTCGCTGGTGCGGCGGCTGGTGTCGGACGATGCCGCCGACAAGGTCATCGTGACCACCATCCAGAAGCTGGGCCGCGCGCTGGACCCAACGCGGGCCGACTACGCCCGGCGGCTGGAACCGCTGCGCCAGGCGCGCATCGTCTTCATCTTCGACGAATGCCACCGCAGCCAGTTCGGCGAGAACCACCAGGCCATCAAGGCGTTCTTCCCCAAGGCCCAGCTGTTCGGCTTCACCGGCACGCCGATCTTCGACGACAACGCCAGCTACAAGCGCATCGAAGGCGACGAGCAGACGCTGAAGACCACCGACGACCTGTTCCAGCAGTCCCTGCACGAATACACCATCACCCACGCCATCGAGGACAGGAACGTCCTGAAGTTCCACGTCGAGTACTACAAGCCTGAAAAAGGCGGGCCCGATGGCAAGCTCGCACCCAAGCCCGGCGAAACCCTGGCCAAGCGCGCCGTGGTGGATGCCATCCTGGCCAAGCACGATGCCGCCACCGGCGGCCGGCGCTTCAACGCGCTGCTGGCCACCGCCTCCATCAACGATGCCATCGAGTACTACGACCTCTTCAAGGCGGCGCAGGCGGAAAGGCAGAACGCCGATCCCGACGTCGTGCCGCTCAGCATCGCCGCCGTGTTCTCGCCGCCCGGCGACGTCAGTGCCGACGTGCGCCAGTTGCAGGAAGACCTGCCGCAGGAACAGGAAGACAACAAGCAGGACCCGGAAGCCAAGAAGGCGGCGCTGAAAGCCATCATTGCCGACTACAACGCGCGCTTTACCACCAACCACCGCATCGAGGAGTTCGACGCCTACTACCAGGACGTGCAGCAGCGCATCAAGGACCAGCAGTTCCCCAATGCGGACCTGCCGATGAAGGGCCGCGAGAAGCTTGACATCGTGATCGTGGTGGACATGTTGCTCACCGGCTTCGACAGCAAGTACCTCAACACCCTGTACGTGGACAAGAACCTCAAGTACCACGGCCTGATCCAGGCGTTTTCCCGCACCAACCGCGTGCTCAACGACACGAAACCGTATGGCAACATCCTGGACTTCCGCGGCCAGCAGGCGGCGGTGGATGCCGCCATCGCGCTGTTCTCCGGGGCACGCAAGGACCAGGCGCGCGAAATCTGGCTGGTGGACACCGCGCCCGTGGTCATCGACAAGCTGAAGGAAGCGCGCGCCGCCCTCGACCGCTTCCTGGCCTCGCAGGGGCTGGGCGGTGCGCCTGCGGACATCGCCAATCTCAAGGGCACCGCGGCCAAGGTCGCCTTCGTCCAGCACTTCAAGGAAGTGCAGAAGCTGCAGACCCAGCTGGACCAGTACACCGACCTGACCGCCGAGCAGCGCGACCAGATCGAGACCATCCTGCCCAAGGACGAACTGCGCAGCTTCCGCGGCCAGTACCTGCAGAAGGCCGAGGAACTGCGCGCCGACCGGAAGAAGCCCGGCGGACTGGACGAGGCCACGCGCAACGAGGTGGAGCAGCTCGACTTCGAGTTCGTGCTGTTCGCCTCCAGCACGATTGATTACGACTACATCATGAAGCTGATCGCCGACTACTCGGGCAAGGCGCCGGGCAAGGCCAGCATGAGCCGTGAACAGCTGATCGGCCTGATCGCAAGCGACGCCAAGTTCATCGGCGAGCGCGAGGACATCAGCGCGTACGTGCGCGGGCTGAAGGCCGGCGAGGGCTTGAGCGAGGACGCCATCCGCGCCGGCTACGAAAAGTTCAAGGCCGACAAGGCTGTGCAGGACATGGCCGCGCTGTCCGCCAGGCACGGCCTGCCGGTGGCGCCGGTGCAGGCCTTCGTGGACGGGATTCTGTCCCGCCGCATCTTCGACGGCGAACAGCTCACCGAGCTGCTGGCCCCGCTGGACCTGGGCTGGAAGGCGCGCGCGCAGAAGGAACTGGCGCTGATGGGCGACCTGCTGCCGCTGCTGAAGAAGCGGGCGGGTGGGCGGGAGATCGCCGGGCTCAAGGCGTACGAGGCATGAGCATGGCGAAGCAGGGGCCGAAGACGGCGGTGCCGAGGTTGCGATTTCCGGAGTTCTGCAACGCTGCCGAGTGGGAATGGAAGACACTCAGTCACGTATGCGACATGCGGGCAGGTAAGTTCATAGCCGCATCGGAAATATCCGAAAGGCCAGATGAAAGGTCTTATCCGTGCTACGGCGGTAATGGCTTGCGAGGCTACACAGCGGGTTTTACCCATTCAGGAAGGTTTCCGCTTATTGGTCGGCAAGGCGCGCTTTGTGGAAATATCCAATTCGTCGAAGGTGATTTCTACGCCACCGAGCATGCGCTCGTAGCTTCCCCAAAGGCTGAAACTGACGTCGGTTGGCTTCGCTACACGTTGGACGGGTTGAACTTGAATCGGTTTGCAACTGGACAAGCCCAGCCTGGCTTATCCGTTGATGTACTCAATGGCGTGTCATGCGCTGTGCCGGGAAGTGAATCGGAGCAACAAAAAATCGCCGACTGCCTGGCCTCACTGGATGAGGTGATTGCCGCGCAGGGGCGCAAGGTGGAGGCGTTGAAGGCGCACAAGCGCGGCCTGATGCAGCAGCTGTTCCCCCGCGAAGGCGAAACCCGCCCCCGTCTCCGCTTCCCCGAGTTTCGTAACGCACCGGATTGGAGAGGCGGGGCGCTCGGTCACGTCTGCGATATGCAGGCGGGCAAGTTTGTATCGGCCTCGGATATTTCCGAGCAACCAAGCGTTGGCAAATTTCCCTGCTATGGCGGCAACGGCCTGCGAGGCTATACCAACTCGTCTACGCATTCGGGCGAGTTCCCACTCATTGGTCGGCAAGGTGCCCATTGCGGTAATGTTCAGTTTGCGCGAGGCCAGTTTCATGCGACGGAGCACGCGGTTGTGGCGTCACCGAAGAATGGTGTGAGTGTTGCGTGGCTGTATTACGCGTTGGAAGTTCTGGATTTGAACCGATATGCGACAGGCCAAGCCCAGCCGGGGTTGTCGGTAGATGTGCTTAAGGCTGTGCCATGTTCGATTCCTGAGACGGAGGTTGAACAAAATCGTATCGCCCACTGCCTCTCCTCCCTCGATACCCAAATCGCCGCCGAATCCAACCAGCTCGCCGCCCTCAAGACCCACAAGCAGGGCCTGATGCAGCAGCTGTTCCCGGCGCCGGACGCCGCCAGCGCATGAGCGGCCTGATCCTCTACACCAGCGAGGACGGCCGCAGCCGCGTCCAGCTGCGCGCCGACGACCAGACCGTCTGGCTCAGCCAGCTGGGCATGGCCGAGCTGTTCCAGACCAGCAAGCAGAACATCGCCAAGCACCTGAAGGCGATCTTTGCCGATGGCGAGCTGCGGGCGGAATCAGTGGTCAACCATTGGTTGACAACTGCCGCCGACGGCAAGAACTACCGGGTTGCGCATTACAACCTCGACGCCATCCTGGCCGTGGGCTACCGGGTGCGCTCCCCGCGCGGCGTGCAGTTCCGCCGCTGGGCCAGCACCGCGCTGAAGGAATACCTGCTCAAGGGCTTCGTCATGGACGACGAGCGCCTGAAGAATCCGGATGGCCGGCCGGATTACTTCGACGAGATGCTGGCGCGCATCCGCGACATCCGCGCCTCGGAGAAGCGCTTCTACCAGAAGGTGCGCGACCTGTTCGCGCTGAGCGTGGACTACGACAAGACCGACCGTGCCACGCAGGTGTTCTTCGCCACCGTGCAGAACCTGCTGCTGTATGCGGTGACCGGGCAGACGGCGGCGGAGCTGATCCTGGCCCGCGCCAATCCCGACGATCCGCATTTCGGCCTGCGCGCGTGGAGCGGTGGCCGGGTGCGCAAGCAGGACATCCTGATCGCCAAGAACTACCTCACAGAAGATGAGATCGACACCCTCCAACGGCTGGTGGTGATCTTCCTGGAAACCGCGGAACTGCGGGCCAAGAACCGCCAGGAGATTCCCATGCGCTTCTGGATGGAAAACGTGGGCCAGATCATCGCGTCCAACGGCTTTCCGCTGCTGAAGAGCGCCGGCCCGGTCAGTCACGAGCAGATGGAAGCCGCCACCAGCGAGCGGTACCTCGCCTTCGACGAACAACGCAAGCAGCAGGAGGCGCGCGCCGCCGATGCTGCCGACGCCGCCGAACTGGCTGCCATTGAAAACAAGATCAAACGACGCCTGAAACCATGACCGACGACGACCAGAAGCAACTTGGCAAGACCCTGTGGGCCATTGCCGACCAGCTGCGCGGCAGCATGAACGCGGACGACTTCCGCGATTACATGCTGTCGTTCCTGTTCCTGCGCTACCTGTCGGACAACTACGAGGCGGCGGCATCGAGGGAGCTGGGGTCGGACTATCCCGACCCGCAGGCCATCGGCAACGGCGGCAAGACGCCACTGTCGGTGTGGTACGCGGCCAACCCGGACGATATCGCTGCGTTCGAGCAGCAGATGCGGCGCAAGGCGCATTACGTCATCCAGCCCAGGTACCTGTGGGGCAATATCGTCCACTTGGCGAAGACCCAGGACGGCAGCCTGCTGGACACCTTGCAGAAGGGTTTCAAGCACATCGAGGAAGATTCCTTCGAGAGTGAGTTCCAGGGCCTGTTTTCGGAAATCAACCTGACCTCGGACAAGCTGGGCAGGAAGTACGAAGACCGCAATGCCAAGCTGTGCTCGATCATCAGCGAGCTGGCCCGCGGCATGGCGCTGTTCTCCACCGAGGCGGACACGCTGGGCGATGCCTACGAGTACCTGATTGGCCAGTTCGCCGCCGGCAGCGGCAAGAAGGCCGGCGAGTTCTACACGCCGCAGCAGATTTCCAACATCCTGTCGGCCATCGTCACCCTGGACAGTCAGGAGCCGAAGACCGGCCCGCGCGGCAAGCTGGAGAGCGTGTTCGATTTCGCCTGCGGGTCGGGCTCGCTGCTGCTCAACATCCGCCAGCGCATGAAGAAAGCGGGTGGCAGCATCGGCAAGATCGTGGGCCAGGAATACAACATCACCACTTACAACCTGGCGCGCATGAACATGCTGCTGCACGGGGTGAAAGACACCGAGTTCGAGATCCATCACGGCGACACGCTGAAGAACGATTGGGACTGGCTGCGCGAAACCAACCCGGCGAAGAAGCCGCGCTTCGACGCCGTGGTCGCCAACCCGCCTTTCAGCTACCGCTGGGAGCCGGGCGAGGCGATGGCGCAGGACCCGCGCTTCAAGAACCACGGCGTGGCGCCCAAGAGCGCGGCCGACTTCGCCTTCCTGCTGCACGGCTTGCATTACCTGAAGGACGACGGCGTGATGGCGATCATCCTGCCGCACGGCGTGCTGTTCCGTGGCGGCAAGGAAGCCGACATCCGCCGCAAGCTGCTGGAGGACGGCCACATCGATACGGTGATCGGTCTGCCGGCCAACCTGTTCTATTCCACCGGCATCCCGGTGTGCATCCTGGTGTTGAAGAAGTGCAAGAAGCCGGACGATGTGTTGTTCATCAACGCCGCCGAGCACTTCACCAAGGGCAAGCGGCAGAACCAGTTGGGCGATGCGCATATCGAGCGCATCGTTCGCACGTATCAGCACCGCGAGGAACACACGCGCTATTCACGCCGCGTGTCCATGACCGAGATCGAGGACAACGACTGGAATCTCAACATTTCCCGCTATGTGAGCACCGCCGAGGTCGAAGTCGAAATCGATCTCGGATCGGTGCACAAGGATCTGGTGGCCATTGACAAGGATCTTGCCGATGCCAGGGCTCGTCACAACACATTCCTTGCGGAGTTGGGCTTGCCTTTGCTGCCTTGAATCGGTGTGGTCTTCTGATGGGCAAGTCAGCGCTTGCGACGCGCAGGCTTTTCGCGATGGGCACGAATGAACTCGCGCACCTTGGGATAGACCTGCTCGCGCCAGCGCCGGCCACTGAAGATGCCGTAGTGGCCCGCACCTTCGACCACCATGTGCTTCTTGTTGGCCTTGGGAATGCCGCGACACAGGGTTTGGGCGGCCTCGGTTTGTCCAAGACCGGAAATGTCGTCCAGTTCGCCTTCGATCGTCATCAGCGCGCTGTGGCGGATGGATTCGGGAGCCACGCGTTCGTCGTGAACGAACCATTCACCCTTGGGTAGCAAGTGTTTCTGGAACACAGTCTCGATGGTGTCGAGGTAATACTCGGCATCCATGTCCAGCACCGCGTTGTACTCGTTGTAAAAACGGCGGTGTGATTCGGCATCGTCCTGATCGCCGCGCATGAGATCCCGATAGAACTCCCAATGCGACTGGAAGTGTCGATCCGGATTCATCGCGATGAATCCGGCGTGTTGCAGGAAGCCCGGATAGACCAGACGCCC
>NZ_DASSYD010000143.1:0-34304 GCF_035703485.1 Dokdonella sp.
CGGGCGACGCCTCGGGCAATGGCATCCGGATTCCAGTCAATTTGCTCACCCAAAGCGTACAAGGCGGCAATCGCCGCTGCCGCATTGGCGTGCTGGATTGAACCATCAAGCAGCGGATGCGGCAGTTCCAGCGCTTCGCCGGAAATAGTCCAGCGCCAGGCATTCGCCGATGTCTCGACATGAAAATCCCGGCCTGCCGCAAGCAACCGCGTGTCGAGCGCGTTTGCGGCATCAATCAGCGTTCGTGGCGGCGCGATTTCACCGATAACGGCGATTTTCCCGCTGCGAAATATTCCGGCTTTTTCGGCGGCGATGACTTCACGATCATTGCCGAGCCAATCCTGATGATCGAGATCGACCGTGGTCACGATCGCGGCATCGGCGTCGATGATGTTGACCGCATCAAGACGACCGCCGAGGCCAACCTCAAGAATCGCGACATCAAGCGCCGAATCGGAAAAAATCAGCAAGGCCGCCAGGGTGCCGAACTCGAAATACGTCAGCGCGATGTCGCCACGTGCCTTCTCGATTCGCTCAAACGCAGCAATCAGGGCGTGATCGGCCACATCGTCACCTTGCACCCTGACCCGCTCGTTGTACCTCAGCAGGTGCGGCGAGGTGAACGCGCCAACACGATGACCGCCGGCAAGCAGGATGGCGTCGAGGAAAGCGACGGTCGAACCCTTGCCGTTGGTGCCACCGACGGTGATCACGGTTTTTGCCGGTGCGGGTGCACCGAGTCTTTGCCAGACCGCGCGCACGCGCTCGAGTCCAAGTTCTACTTCTCGTGGATGCAGACGCAACTGCCAGCTCAACCACTGGTCAAGCGTTCTTGCCGGGCTTGTCATGGCTACCGGATCACCGCCTGAGTGTTCGGCGCGGTTTGACTGGCAAACGTCCGCGCCAGTACTGGATCAACACGAAGCCCGCTGCCATGCCACCAAGATGGGCGAAATGGGCGACCCCGGCCTGGCTTCCGGTAACGCCAAGAAACAATTCAATCGCGCCATAGCCCGTAACGAAGAGCCAGGCTGGCATCGGGATCGGCGGAAACAGCAACATGATGCGCTGATGCGGAAACATCATGCCGAAGGCCAGCAACAAGCCGAACACGCCACCCGACGCACCCAGTGTCGGATAGATTCCACCAGTGAAGTAGTGCACGACGATCAGCTGCGCAATCGCTGCGCCAACAACGCAAACCAGATAATAGATGGCGAACGGTCGCGAGCCGAACAATTGCTCGATGGCACCGCCGAACATCCAAAGCGCGAACATGTTGAACAGCAGATGGGTAAAGCTGCCATGAAGGAATCCGTAACTGAGCAGTTGCCAGATCTGAAAACTCACATGGGAGCCATCCTGGGTCAGGACATCCGTGCCGATCGGCCACAATGCGAAATGGATGATCATCGGATCGGGGAATAGCTGCTGGATCAGATAGATCGCGATATTGGCAATCAGCAACGCACGGGTGACGGGAGGCATATCAAACGGCATTCGGATTCCTGAAATGGTGAGGTGTCGACGCAGAAAGGTTGAGATCGAGGCGGACTAGCAGCCTGTCGGACTTTGCCGGTTGAGGCGAGAATTTGGCTGGGCGAGGCCAGATTATCGACGGTTTGCAGGCCCATAGTGGTGCTATGGGTCAAAAATCGGCGGAAATATGAACCGTTCAGACGGATTCGCAGCCCAGCCGAGTCAAGTCCGACAGGCTGCTAGCCCGGATTCAAGCATCTGGCGCCCACAGTTCGGCATCGAGATCACGCTGCCAGCCAAAACGATCCATGTCCACTCGACGTCCGCGAACCTCGACATTTTCCCTGGACAATCGCAAGCGTTGCTCGATGAATTCAGCACTATCCGGGGCGAAGGCGAGACAGCCGTCGGCGCGTACCACACGATGCCAGGGCAAGGTCATATCCTCGCCTGCCTCGCGCAAGACCCGACCAACCAGACGTGCTCGTCGCGGCAAATCTGCGCGCGCGGCGATCTCGCCATAGCTGGCGACGCGCCCGCGCGGAATTGCCAGAATCACCCTGCAGATTCCATCATGCTCGCCATTGAACGGTTTTTTCACTGACATCGGCATTGAACACGCTAGCATGAAGAACCCGCGAACCCGAGGAGAACGCCGTGCAGAGTTTTGAACAGATCCGCTCGCATGTCAGCAACCTGCACACCTTGCGCACCAATGATCCGTATCTGATCAGTTTCGATCTGGCGGTTTCAAACGATCGCAATCAGGGCATTTATCTGGCCGAGCTGGAAGGCGAGGATGAACTCAAGTATCTGCGTGTATCAACGCCGATTGGGCCGGCCACCGGGATTGATGCCATACGTTGCCTTCGCTTCAATTGGGAGCAACGCACGGGCTTTCTCGCGATCAGCGATCTCGATGGCTCGCCCTATCTGCACCTGATCGAGAACCGACCCTATACGCTGCTCCAGGGCGATGAGCTGGATCGGGTGATCAACGAACTCGGTCAACTTGGTGACCGGATGGAACAAGCCATTTCAAGCGGTGGCGACACCTTGTGAGCAGTCAGCGGGCGATTCCCGGCTTGTACTCATCCGAAGAATTCGGAACTGCTGACAGCTGCTAGACCAGATCGAAAACCTGCAACAGGCGTACCAGTAGCCAGGCAATAACCCCGGTGACCGGAATGGTCAGCAGCCACGCCCAGACCATGCGTTCGACCACGGTCCACTTGATTGCCGAGAAACGTTTGGCCGCACCGACACCCATGATGGCCGAGGAAATGTTGTGTGTTGTCGACACCGGAATGCCAAAGTGCGATGCGGCCAGGATGACGCTGGCCGATGCGGTTTCAGCCGCGAAACCATTGACCGGATGCAGCTTGACGAGCTTGTGGCCAAGGGTACGAATGATGCGCCAGCCACCCATGGCGGTGCCCGCAGCCATGGTGATTGCGCAGAGCACCTTGATCCAGATCGCGATACCGAACTCCTGGCCCGCTTCCGCTTCGACGCGCAGAAAATCCATCCAGTGCGGCAAGCCTTCCAGAGCACCGGCCGAAGTGGCGCCGAACAGAGCCAGGGCGATGATACCCATGGTCTTTTGCGCATCGTTCATGCCATGAGACAAGCCCATAGCACTGGCTGAAAGTATCTGCGCCTTGCCGAAAAGCCCATTGAGGAACCGCGGGCGGCCGAGTTTCTGCAGAAACCCACTTCTGGATGCAAGCCAGCTCACGAGCGCAAAAATCAGGCCCATGATCAGAAAGCCGAGAACAAAGCCGAGCAGCGGCGAACTGAACATCGGCAAGACGACCTTCGGCAGCAGGCCCTTGCCGTGCCACCAGTGATCTCCGCCCTGCCACCAGATGATCGACGACCAGTTGTCGCCAGCGGCCGCCAGCGCCGCACCACAAAGGCCGCCGACCAGCGCGTGGGACGAGCTCGATGGCAAGCCCCACCACCAGGTAATCAAATCCCAGATGATGGCTCCTAGCAATGCACAAATCAGCACTTGCGGAGTCACTGCAACGATGCCGGTGTCAACCAGACCCGATGCAATCGTCTTGGCCACGGCCGTGCCCCAGAGTGCACCGAGCAAGTTGGTAAACGCCGCAAGCGCGACGGCCTGAGTCGGGCTGAGAACCTTGGTCGCAACCACGGTTGCGATTGAGTTGGCGGTATCGTGGAAACCGTTGATGAACTCGAAAACGAGCGCAACGACGATGACCAGCAGGACCAGAATAAAGCTCAAGGTCACGGAATATTCTCGCTAATCGCTCAGGAGTTCTTCAGCGCAATGTGATAGATCACGTTACCGGCGTCGCGACAGCGATCAATGGCCTTTTCAAGCAGTTCGAAGAGATCCTTGCGCACCATCAGGTGGGCGGCATCTGCATTGCCCGAGAATAATTGCTGGTAAAGATCCAGCAACAGGCGATCGGCCTCGGATTCAATGGACTGCATGCGCTCATTGAGCCCATGCATGACACTGAGCTTCAAACCGTGACGCAACTCGCCAACCATCTGCACGATGACTTCGCAAGCACGCTCGAGCATTTCGGCTTGCGACAGATAGTTGATATCCACGAGGCGGTCAGAGAACAAGGCATGGCGCTCGGCAAATTTTTCGACCGTCTTCGGAATCTTGTACAGGGCGCCCGCCAGCGCTTCTATGTCCTCGCGATCCAGCGCGGTGACAAACGTGTTGACCAGCTCCAGATTGATCTGCGCGAAAAGATCCTTTTCGCGCCTGCGGGCGACTCGGAATTCGTCCAGCGCCGGGGTTTCGGCACCTTGCGCCAGCATGGTTTCCAGCGCTCTCGCGCTGAGCAAGGCGGCCTCGGCGCTGGCTTCGAGCAGGCCATAGAATTTGTCACCCTTGCCAAAGATGGTTTGCAACGAAAACATGGAGCGCTCCGATACGGGCTGGGGGGAAAGAAAATCCCACGCTGCAACCACGATTCCCGGAGCAGCGGATGCGCATATTACAGCATTAGCCCGGATTGAATCGAAATGAGCGGTTAGCGTGAGGGGCAGTTAGCGGAAGAGCGGTGAGCCGTGAGCCGTGAGCGGTAGAAGCAATCCAGGAAAGCTTGAGAATGTCTTGAAAAGGTAGAAACAAGGATTGACAGTCCAAAAAGAACCAAAGCTTACCCTGCTTGCCGCTGACCACTCACTGCCCTCCGCTGCCCCGCGCCAGCCGCGCCATGCGCTGGGCGTCGGCCAGAATGCCGCGCAAGGCTCGCAGTTCCCTCTGATCCGGCGCTGCGCGCAGGAACAGCCGGCGCAAGCGCTGCATGATGGTTCGATCAGAGCGCCCCTTGTGGAAATCAATGTCGTACAAGGTCGCCGCGAGATGCTCGAAAAAGCCCTCTAGTTCGGCTGCCGTCGACGGCGGATCGGTGTTTCCCTGCCGCGAAGGCATGCCGACCAGAGCTGCCATGCGCAATTCATAAGCCAACACCTGCACGGCCTGGGACAGATTCAGCGATGAATAGCCCGGATCACTGGGAATGTGCACCGCGGCATGACACAACTTGATTTCGTCGTTGCTGAGTCCGGACGTCTCGTTGCCGAAGACATAGGCAACCTGCCGACCCTCGACGGCTGCCTGCAGTGCACGTTGGGCGGCGCTTCGTGGTGACAGTTCCTCCAGCGACACACCACGCAAACGAGCCGTGGCACCAAGGATCAGACTGCAGTCGCCGATCGCCTGCGGCAATGAATCGAATTGAACAGCTGCCTCGAGCACATCATCCGCGCCAGCTGCCAGCACGTGTGCATCGATATGCGGAAATCGCTCTGGCGCCACCAGCGAGAGTCGGTGGAATCCCATGGTCCGGATCGCGCGCGCCGCGCTGCCGATATTGCCGGGATGTGAAGTATTGGCGAGGACGAAGCGCACGCGAGCCAGCGATTCGACTGCTTCCGGGGCATCAATATCCATCATTTCCTGTCGATTGCTCCTGAATCGTGTTTGGCGGCATGTCGCCGGATTTGCTACCCTTTCGCGCCGCAGGCGACTGGATCGTGATGCGGATGCTCTTTTTCAGTCCACTTCTGACGGAACCACCATGCCCAGACCCGCCGTAAATGTGGCGGTACGCGCCGCGCGTGCCGCAGGCCAGATCATTCTGCGCTACATGAATCGCATCGACAGCCTTGCCATCGTCGAGAAGCAACGCATGGACTTTGCCTCGGAAGTGGATCGCGCCGCCGAGGCCGAGATCATACGCGAGCTCAAACGTGCATTTCCCGGGCATGGCATTCTGGCCGAAGAGTCTGGTGCCCATGGCAAGGGCAAGCATATCTGGGTCATCGATCCGCTCGATGGCACGCACAACTATCTTCGCGGATTCCCGCATTTCTGTGTTTCCATCGCCTTGCTTGAAAACGGCGAGCCGATGCACGGCGTTGTCTACGATCCGCTGCGCGACGAGTTGTTCACTGCCAGTCGCGGCGATGGCGCTTATCTGAATGACCGACGCATTCGTGCCAGCGCGCGCATCGATCTCAATGGCGCGTTGCTGGCGACCGGCTTTCCGTATCGCCAGCGTGAGCATCTCGATGCCCAGCTAGGGATGACCCGTGCCCTGCTCGGGCAGGCCGAGGATATTCGTCGTACCGGCTCCGCCGCGCTTGACCTGGCCTATGTGGCCAATGGTCGCTTTGACGGCTACTTCGAAACCGGCCTGAAGCCCTGGGACATGGCCGCAGGGTGTCTGCTCGTTCGCGAGTCCGGTGGCCGCTATTGCGATTTTGTAGGTCGCGAGGGTATTCCGGAGAACGGCCACCTCATCGCCGGAGGCCACAAGGTTGTCGATGCGATGATCAAGGCCATTGCAGCCGAAATCACACCGGCTCTGGCGCGCTGAGGAAATTCAGCGAGTCACCTTGGAAGGTCAGATATAGCACCACTGACAATCAGGGAATTCCTGGAATTCCGAACACAAAAAAGCCCGGCTTGCGCCGGGCTTTTTCTTGTCACTCGAACGATGCTTCGGGTCGATTACTGACCGTCAACAGCCAGCTCGGTGCGGCGGTTGCGCGCACGGCCTTCCTTCGTGTCGTTCGTATCGATCGGATTGCTTTCGCCGAAGCCCTTGACGCCGGTGATCTGGCTGGAGCTGACGCCGTGCGAGGTCAGATAGTCATAGACGATCTGCGCGCGACGCTCCGAGAGCTTCTGGTTGTACGCTTCCGTGCCGACCGAGTCGGTGTGGCCATCCAGCTCGACGCGGACGTTCGGGTTGCGGCTGAGTACGTCAACAGCCTGATCGAGGATCGCGATCGAGTCTGCAGTCGGCTCCTGCAACGAACCGGTGATGTCGGTCTCGTTCGAACGCGGACGATCAAACTTGAAGTTGACGCCACGCAGGTCGATGACAACCGGAGTTGCGGCGGGCTCTTCCGGAGCGGCTTCCGGCGGCGGCGGCGGCGGCGGAGCAGCTGCCGGTGCCGGTTCAGGTGCCGGTTGCGAACCCATGGCGATGGTCAGGCCAACCGAGACAATGCCGTCGACATAGTGGTTGTGGTCCCCGGCACCCGGGAACTGGCCACGCAGGCTGTTGTTGTCGTGGTCATAGCGGGCAGCGATTTCGCCGCGCAGAGCCATGCGCTCATTGAAGTTGTATTCGATACCACCACCAACAGTGGCCATCGGATCCCAGCCGTTATGCTGAATGGTGCCCGAGTAAGCCGCGTGACGCACTGCGCCAAGGCCACCGAGTACATACGGACGCCAAGCCGAACCCTGGTCACCGAAGAACCAGCGACCGGTCACACCGAGGCTGACGCTCTCCCACTCATGGCCAGCGCGGAACGAGTTGTTCTTGAAGTCAGCGTTGTTGATGGCGTATTCCGCATCAACTGCAAAATTCGGGCTGACCCACCAACCGATACCGAGACCCGTGTACAGGGACGTGTCGGTCTTGCGGTTGCTGTCAGAGAAGTTCGCACCCACTCGTGGAGCGATGTACCAGTTTCCGTCCTGTGCGTAGGCGGAAGTTATACCGCCGCCGAGCATGGCGACTGCGATCAATGCACTCAGTGCCTTATGTTTCATCATTGCAGATTCCTCGTTTTTGTTTGAACTAAACCTAATCGCCACAGTGCGACGCGATATCCGACACGCTGTTCCCCGCCATCATACGATGAATCGTGGCCGATAAAACACGATTTTAACAAAAAGTTTGGCCTCGTGTATGAACGGCACACGACAGCGTTATCCTTTGCTTATCAAATGCTTAGGCGAAAAATACCTGAACGCGATGTTAAGCACAACCTGAACTACATTACAAACAAGTCCAGAAGTTTGTTCACTGGCATGCTTTCTATGGATTCCGCATCCGCGCTGACCTCAAGGATCTTCGCCACATTCGCTGCTGGCAGCTGTGCGGATATCGCCGCCTCGAACTTCTTCAGCAACACCGGAATTCCTTCGGCGCGACGCTTGCGGTGACCAATCGGATAGTCGATCGAGACTTTTTCAGTACGCGTTCCATCCTTGAAGAAAACCTGAATCGAATTTCCGATATAGCGCTTGTCGGGGTCGAAGTAATCCTTGGTGAACTGCGGATTTTCCTTGACCACCATCTTCGAGCGCAGCGCATCAATGCGCGGATCGGCGGCGACATCGTCATTGTAGTCGCTGGCGACCAGACGGCCGAAGATCAGCGGCACGGCAACCATGTACTGGAGGCAATGATCACGATCCGCATAATTGGCCAGTGGTCCGGTCTTGTCGATGATGCGCACGCCAGCTTCCTGGGTTTCGATCTCGATGCGCTCGATCTCGTCAATGCGCGAACCCACCTCGGCATGCAGTTGCATCGCACACTCGACGGCGGTCTGCGCGTGGAACTCGGCCGGAAAGCTGATCTTGAACAGGACGTTTTCCATCACGTAGCTGCCGAACGGACGCTCAAACTCGAACGCCTTGCCCTTGAATGCGACGTCGTAGAAGCCCCAGGTCTTGGCCGACAAGGCCGATGGATAGCCGACCACGTTCTTGTCGACGGCGTTGAATGCGTGGGTTACTGCGCGCCGGCAGGCATCGCCGGCAGCCCAGCTCTTGCGCGGCCCGGTATTCGGCGCATGCCGATAGGTGCGCAAGACGCCATTGTCGATCCAGCTGTGCGAGACGGCGTTGATGATCTGTTCCCGGGTTCCGCCAAGCATGGCGGTGGCCACGGCGGTCGAGGCCAGCCGAACCAGGATCACGTGATCAAGCCCGACCCGGTTGAAACTGTTCTTGAGCGCATAGCAGCCCTGGATTTCATGCGCCTTGATGGCCCAGCCGAGGACATCGCGAACCGTCATCGGCTTGCCACCCTCGCGCTCGGCCTTGCGCGACAGATAGTCGGCGATCGAAAGGATCGCACCGAGGTTGTCCGAAGGATGGCCCCATTCGGCGGCCAGCCAGGTGTCATTGAAATCCAGCCAGCGGATCTGCGTACCGATGGCAAACGCAGCCTGGACCGGATCCAGCTCGTGGCTCGTTCCCGGCACGCGCACACCGCCCGGCAAGACAGCACCCGGCACGACCGGACCGAGGTGCTTGACGCAATCGGGAAATTTCATCGCCAGCATCGAGGTGGCCAGCGAATCGAGCAACATGTAGCGAGCGGTGTCGTAAGCCTCGGTCGAATCGATGACGTGGTCGGCAATGTAGTTGGCGATATCGACCATCGGCTGATCGGGTTCAGGCCGTACGGCCGAGCGGATGTCATGTCCGGACATGGGTGGTTTCCATTGCAGTTGGGGAAAGTGCGGAAGCTGACGGCAGCTTCGACGCAGCCCACTATTGTGCCAGATGGCTGCCCGCAAAGCCCTTGTGGAAGTCGAATGTCAATTCGACCGCTCGTCCGTGCAGGCCGTCCCGGACTTTGACCCAGGCGACTATCCCTTGCCCTGCAGCCTGCTCGCTGGCATCTTGAACGATCGTTTGAATTCGAGATTGTCTGATGGAATATCCACACCTGTTTGCCGCGCTGGATCTCGGCTTCACGACTCTGCCCAATCGCGTACTGATGGGTTCGATGCACACCGGGCTCGAAGATCGAGCCAAAGACTACGACAAGCTCGCTCATTATTTCGCCGACCGTGCCCGCGGCGGTGTCGGCCTGATGGTCACCGGCGGCATCGCGCCGAATATCGAAGGCTGGCTGAAGCCCTTCGGTGGCCGCCTGGCCATGCCCTGGCATGTCGCCCGCCATCGCAAACTGACCGCGGCAACGCACGCCGAAGGCGGACGCATCTGCATGCAGATCCTGCATGGCGGTCGCTACTCGTATCACCCGCTGCAAGTGAGCGCCTCGAAGATCAAATCACCGATCACTCCGTTCAGTCCGCGCGCACTGTCATCGCGCGGTGTCGAGCGCACGATCAGGGATTTCGTCGGCTGCGCCAAGCTGGCCCAGGATGCCGGCTACGACGGTGTCGAGATCATGGGTTCGGAGGGCTATCTGATCAATCAGTTCGTCGCCGCGCGCACCAATACGCGTGAGGACGAATGGGGCGGCAGCGCCGAGAAGCGCATGCGTTTTCCGATCGAGATCGTGCGCCGCACCCGGGCCGCGGTCGGCGCCAATTTCATCATCATCTACCGCCTGTCGATGCTCGATCTGGTCGACGACGCGCAAAGCTGGGAGGAGGTGGTGCAACTGGCCAAGGCGATCGAAGCTGCTGGCGCGACCATCATCAACACCGGCATCGGCTGGCACGAAGCGCGGGTTCCGACCATTGTCACCTCGGTGCCGCGAGCGGCCTTTGCATTCGTCACGCGCAAGCTCAAGGGCGAGGTCAGCCTGCCGTTGATCACGACCAACCGCATCAACATGCCCGAGGTAGCCGAACAGATCCTCGCCAGTGGCGATGCCGACATGGTGTCGATGGCGCGCCCCCTGCTGGCTGATGCCGACTGGGTCAACAAGGCACGCGCGGGCAAGTCCGATCGCATCAACACCTGCATCGCCTGCAATCAGGCGTGTCTCGACCACGTGTTCGAGAACAGGCATGCCAGTTGTCTGGTCAATCCACGCGCTTGCCATGAGACCGAACTGGTCATCAAGCCGGCGGCGGTTCGCAAGCGTTACGCGGTGATTGGTGCCGGCCCGGCCGGACTTGCCGCGGCAACAACACTCGGCGAGCGCGGGCATGCGGTCACCCTGTTCGACCAGGCCAGCGAAATCGGTGGCCAGTTCAACATGGCCAAGCGCATTCCCGGCAAGGAGGAGTTTCACGAGACCATTCGCTATTTCGGCAACCACATCAAGGACACCGGTGTTGAATTGCGACTGGGCACGCGTGCCGATGTTGCGTCGCTGAAAGACCTGGGGTTCGATGCGGTCATCATCGCCACCGGCGTGACGCCGCGCGCCCTCGGCATTCCCGGCAGCGATCATCCCAAGGTTCTGAGTTACCTCGATGTACTGCGCGACAATAAACCGGTGGGTTCACGCGTGGCGGTCATCGGTGCCGGCGGCATCGGCTTTGACGTCTCCGAATTCCTCGTCGAAAGCGCTCCATCGCCGACAACCGATGTCGATCGATGGTCAAAGGAATGGGGCGTCGACCTCGCCATCGAACATCGCGGCGGGTTGGTACCGGCAAAGCCCGAGGCGCCAGAGCGCGAAGTCTTCCTGCTGCAAAGAACCGAAGGCCGCCTCGGTGCGCGTCTGAACAAGACCACCGGCTGGGTGCATCGGGCCACGCTGAAGGCGAAGAAGGTCAAGATGATCGGCGGCGCGAGCTACGAAAAAATCGATGACGCCGGACTGCACATTCGCGTCAATGGCAAGCCGCAAGTGCTGGCGGTCGATCAAATTGTCGTTTGTGCCGGCCAGCAATCCAACCGCACCCTGGCCGATGAGTTGATCGCCGCTGGAGTGCCGACTCATGTCATCGGCGGTGCCGATATCGCCGCCGAACTCGACGCCAAGCGCGCGATCGCCCAGGGCACCAAACTCGCTGCGAGCCTGTAGCAACCAGGGCAACGCTGAAAGCGCACAGCCGACGCGCAACGCACGGTTGATCGGGCCCGTAGACAGCACGAAGTCAACCAAGCCATTCCTTCTCCCGCCAGCGGGATAAGCACTGAGTTATCGCATTTTGCGGGCCGAATCTGCAAGGCATTCGGCGTCGGTAACCGACTCGCCTCTGGCACGACTTGCCACTGGTTTGCGTACTGACAACTAGTGGAGTCTTGAATGGAGGAATGATCGTGTCCAGAGCACCTTGCATTACGTCTCGTCAAATTTCTGCGCTGGCGGGCCTTGCCATCACTTTTTCGACCGCTGCAGTGATGGCGGCCGTCGGAAGCTGGAGCACAACGGGCCCGTACGGCGGCGATATCAACCAACTCACCGTTTACGAAGCCGGGCCGAGCACACTCTTTGCTGCCGGTAGAGGCGGTGTCTTTCGCAGCCTGAGCGGGGGAGACTCGTGGCAGCGTATTGAAGTCGGCCTGCCAACATCACCTTCCGTTCCGTCGATGGCGATCAGCACGATCGATCCCGTGCTTTACCTCGCGACCTACACTGGCACTGGTCATTCTGATGGTCTCTATCGAACCGGCAATGCAGGCAACCTGTGGGTACCGATCAGTACTCCGCTACCCAGTGGCAGCAGCATCGCCGGCGTTAGTTTGCGTCGCGCCACAAACGACAGCATCGCCATTGCAACCTCCGAGGGCGTTTATGTATCAACCAATGCGGGCGGTACCTGGATTGGCCCGGGCGCGAGCGCGGGCGGTACAAGCGATCAGTTTCAGAAGATTCTTTTCGCAGCGGATGGATCTCTGTACCTGGGCTTCGCGTATCCAGACCCATCGGCGTTTGCTGGAGCCAAAATGCTCAAAAGCACCGATGGAGGGTCCACCTGGGCTCCATTGACAACACAACCGGATTTGCCCGGTATCGAGTATCTGGTCGAGGCGCCGACCGACCCGCAACGGATCTTTGCCGGTGGCGGTGGAGCCCTGGCGACGAGCAGTGACGGCGGCGCAAGCTGGTCCAATGTGATCCTTCCTGCCAACGGCGGCTCGGGCTGCTATCTCGAATCGATCAGTCCGCTTCCGAACTCAAGTCTGGGCGTGGTTGTCGGTTGCGGTTTGCATGGCGTGCATCTTGCGACGGATATCAATGCCCCGACCTGGACAGATTGGGGTGTAGCCAATGGATTGACAGCCAATGGAACTGATTCGTTGCAGACAACCGCGATTGCCGTACACCCGGGATTTCCAGCCACCGGCACGATCTGGGTTGGCGCCACGGACGCCGGAATATTCCGTACGACCAACAGTGGTGTGACTTGGAACCCCGCCAACAACGGTTATCAAGCAACGAACATTCGCGCCGTGGCCGCTCACCCGCTAGACACCGATCCAGCCGGTGCGGTCATCCTCGCAGGCTATGGCGATGCGCGCACGCCAGTACGCGCCATGTACAAGTCTTCCAATGGCGGTGCGAGCTGGTTTCCATCCCTGACCAATCTCAATGCCGAGCAGATCCGCTGGATAACCATCGACCCTACGACGGTCGATGCCAACCCGTTCAACGCCGAAAATTTCACGGTCTACGCTGCGGGACGTTCAGAAAACTATCCGCTACTTGGCGGCGGGGATGGCGGCATCTACAAGAGCACCGATGCAGGCGCAAGCTGGACAACAATAGACAACGGAATTGCCACGATTTCCGGCACCCGTTTCATGGGAACGGTTCGCGCCCTCGTACTCGATCCGCAATCGTGTACTTCGCCTCCGTGTGTAGCCGGGTCGGGTCCCTTGCAAACCGTCTATGTCGCCGGCAGCGGCGTTGCTGACGGCCCTGGCCTGCCCTACCGGTCCGCCCGTGTCTACAAGAGCACCAATGCCGGATCTTCATGGACCGCATCGGAGAACGGCTTGCCCTTGCCCGAGGATCTCGGGCCCGTCGGTACATTCAACTATCTCTACTCGGTCGCGATTTCCATGGTCATTGACCCGGTCACGCCGTCCACGCTCTATCTCGGTACGACCACGGCATGGAACGCCAGCGTTGGCGGCAGTATTCCGACCATGGAAAACGGCGTATTCAAGTCGACCGATGGCGGTGCCAACTGGGTGCATTCGAGCAATGGCCTGCCACGCTTCGCCGGGGCGGGATCGACCCACTACGATGTGCTCGCACTCGCGATCAATCCAGGCAACCCGCAGATCCTCTATGCCGGCGCGACCAGCTTTGAAGTGACCGGTCCGGTCGGCAGCATCTACAAATCCACCGATGGCGGTGCCAACTGGTTTGAGGCCAGTACCGGAATCGCCGGCCAGGATGTGCGCGCACTGTTCATTGATCCAGCCGACGCCAGCGGCGATACGGTTTATGCCGGAACCGGCGGCGGCGGCGCCAACCCGGGTGGCGTATTCCGCACGACTGATGGCGGCACCACCTGGAATTCGTTGAGCATTGGCCTGCCTGCAGATGCTGCGCTCGCCCTGACCATGCCGCCGCGCACACTCGGCGCACCGGCTCGCATCGTCGCCGGAACAACCGCCGGCGTCTGGGAATACACGGCAACGCCTGATGAGGATTCCGACGGATCGCCATCCGCTGTCGAAGGAAGCGTGCTCGGCGGCGATGGCAACGTCGACGGTATCCCCGACGCGACGCAGTCCTCGGTGGCTTCGACTTCGACAGCCAGCGGCTTTGGCATCACCGACATAACGTCACCTGACGGCACGGTCGTGCGCACCACCATCGCAATCGTTGCGGGAAGTTGTACCCAGCTCAACGACAGCACGAATCAGCAGGCCAGCCTGTATCCACCCGATCCAATTGGTGCGGCGGCCAGTCACGAGCCTTGGGGACTGGTCAGCTTTTCGCTACCGGCCTGCAGTCAGGCGACGGTGCGGGTCACCTTTCACGGCGCGAATTTCGACGCCAACTGGAAATGGCGGAATTACGGCCCGCGAATTCCCGGTGATGCGACCTCATTCGGCTGGTATTCGTTTGCCGGGGCACAGCGGATTGATGCAAAAACCTGGGAGCTGAAAATCGACGCGAGTCGTCAAGGCAATTACCGAAGCGACAGCAACAACATTCTGTTCGTTGGCGGCCCGGGCAACCTGCCGGACTCGATCTTCGATCACGGCTTCGAGTAGCCAGTTGCCTTGAAAGCGAGAGGGCTCACATCCATATGTTGAGCCCCCTTCTCCGCTTCTGAGGTATCCGATGAAACTCTATTACATGCCCGGCACCTGCTCACTGGCCGACCACATCGTTCTTGAGTGGATAGGAAAACCTTACGAAGCCAGCGAAGTTGCGCGTGATCAACTGAAGAAGGATTTCCTCAAGATCAATCCGAGCGGCTCGGTACCCGCGCTTGATGTCGACGGTTGGATCCTGACCCAGAACGTCGCGATCCTGAATTTTCTGGCCGATGAAAATCCACAAAGTGGAATCGGCGGAGATGGTTCGGCGAAAAGTCGCGCGGAAATCAATCGCTGGCTCGCCTTCGCCAATGCCGATGTGCACCCGAGCTTCGCGCCGTTGTTTGGTGCCACCGCCTATCTGGAAGATCCCGGTGTTATCGACAAGACCAAAGCTGCTGCGAAAAAGAAGCTGCGCGGCCTCTATGAAATCGCCAACAACCAGCTCAAGGGACGCGACTGGCTGACCGGATCCCGCTCGATTGCCGATCCTTACCTGTATGTGACCTTGCGCTGGGCCGAGAAATTCGAAATCGATCTCGGCGGTCTGGACGAGTTGGCCCGCTTCCGCACCCGGATCGAGGCTGATGACGGCGTGCAAAAGGCGCTCAAGGCACAAGGCTTGATCTGATCACGGTTCCTGTTTGAACACGAAAAAGGCCACGCAATTGCGTGGCCCTTTTGTCTGCGCGCAGCTCTTTGTTGCGCTGGCTTGAAGCGACTGCATGGATGCAGGAGGTACGCCTCCATGGATGGAGGCGGTAGAACTGCGTTGGGAACAAGCGGTCGAGAGGTCGCTCCTGCGCATCCTGCGCACGCGACATTCGCACATCCATGTGCAGCACAACGCAGGAGCAGTTACCGACACGGCCAGTGCATCTGCGCCAGCGCGCCGCGATCT
Source organism: Dokdonella sp. (assembly GCF_035703485.1). GTDB lineage: Bacteria > Pseudomonadota > Gammaproteobacteria > Xanthomonadales > Rhodanobacteraceae > Dokdonella. The sequence goes on from NZ_DASSYD010000143.1 coordinate 15,570, forward strand.
GCACGCAGACAGGCGTCGTGACGATTGCGCCACTTGATCAGCGTTGCCTTAATGCGCTAAATCCGTCTCAACGCTTGTCGATTGGCACGAACTTGAGGTCTTCCGGTCCGTTGTAGTTCGCGCTCGGACGAATGATTTTGCCATCGATGCGTTGTTCGATCACGTGCGCGCTCCAGCCGGCCGTGCGCGAGATGACGAACAACGGCGTGAACATCGCCGTCGGCACACCCATCATGTGATAGCTGACGGCGCTGAACCAGTCGAGATTCGGGAACATCTTCTTGATTTCCCACATCGTCGATTCGAGGCGCTCGGCGATATCGAACATCTTCATGTTGCCTTGCTCGGCCGACAGATCACGGGCGACTTCCTTGATCACCTTGTTGCGCGGATCACTGACCGTGTAGACCGGATGGCCGAAGCCGATCACGACTTCCTTACGACCGACACGCTCTCGGATGTCGGCCTCGGCTTCATCGGGTGTCTCATAGCGTTTCTGGATTTCGAAGGCGACTTCGTTGGCACCGCCATGCTTGGGTCCACGCAAGGCTCCGATGCCACCGGCGATGCTTGAATACATGTCACTGCCGGTGCCGGCGATCACGCGCGAGGCGAAAGTCGATGCATTGAATTCGTGCTCGGCATAGAGGATCAACGAGGTGTGCATGGCGCGAGTCCATGACTCGCTTGGAGCTACGCCATGCAGCAGATGCAGGAAATGGGCGCCAATTGAATCGTCGTCGGTTTCGACCTCGATGCGCTTGCCGTTGACCGCGAAGTGATACCAGTAAAGAAGGATCGAACCGAGCGAAGCCATCAGCCGGTCGGCGATATCGCGTGCGCCAGGATGATTGTGGTCGTCCTTCTCGGGCAAGACACAGCCGAGGATCGAGACACCTGTGCGCATGACATCCATTGGATGCGCCGAAGCCGGAATCTGCTCAAGCGCGGCCTTCAATGACGCCGGAATGCCACGCAGTGATTTCAGCTTGGTCTTGTAGGCGGCCAGCTCAGCCCTGGTCGGCAATTTTCCGTGCACGAGCAGATGGGCGATTTCCTCGAATTCGCAGGTCGTCGCGACATCGAGGATGTCGTAGCCGCGATAGTGCAGATCGTTGCCGGTCTTGCCGACCGTGCACAGCGCCGTGTTGCCGGCAGCGACTCCGGACAGGGCAACGGATTTCTTCGGTTTGAATGGGGTCGCTGGTTCGCTCATGGTTTTCTCCGGTTGGAGCCGACACGATGCGTGGTTGGCTCAAGGCAATCAATGGTCGTTCTTCAAACGCTTCGACGGCAAGGTCCACTCGATGAAACTCATCGAGATTCAACTCACTCGGTTTGTGCTCCAGCAGCGGACTGGTCAATCCCCGATGCGCGTTCCAGCAACTTCTGCAGCAATTCTATTTGTCGATTCTGCAGTTCGACGAGAGTTGCCCAATCTCGCTCGCGCATCTGATCGAGCTTTTCATGCATCTGCATGATCTCCAGCTCGGATCGCACGTTGACTTCGTAGTCGTGCTCTGCCTGCATCCGGTCGGCGGCACTCGATCGGTTCTGGCTCATCATGATGATCGGTGCCTGGATTGCGGCGACACAGGAAAGGCATAAATTCAACAAGATGTAGGGATAGGGATCGAATGCAGTGTTGCGCAGCAGATACGTGTTGACCAGCATCCACACGACCAGCACAGCGACGAAGACGATGATGAAGGACCAGGTGCCGCCGATGGCAGCGACTCGGTCGGAGAGGCGTTCACCGAAGCTCAGACTGGTATCGAATTCCCGGACAATATTGCGTGACACACTGCGACGCGCAATAAAGCGTTCGATAACCGCACGCTCTTCCGCCGGAAGCTTCTCCACTTCGGTACGCAGCAACTTGTAGGCCGTCTGACGACGGTCCACCTTCGACGCTTTGCCTGATCCCTGCGAATGCTGATCGGTCATGTCCGGCGACTCACCTGACTGGACAACAGCGCAACTGTAATTAGTTCAGCTCTTTTTCGCATACAGCGCATCCAGATGCCTTTCAAACTCGTGGTAGCCGATACGATCGTAGAGCTCCTCGCGGGTCTGCATCGTATCGACGACATTTTTCTGATGACCATCCCGGCGAATGGACTCGTAAACATTTTCCGCTGCCTTGTTCATGGCCCGGAATGCCGACAGCGGGAACAGCTGGATGGCGACGCCGACCTCAGCCAGCTCGTCGCGTGAAAACAACGGAGTCTTGCCAAACTCGGTGATGTTGGCCAGCACCGGAACCTTGACCGCCTCGACGAAACGCCGGTAGGTCGGCAGGTCGTAGGCCGCTTCTGCAAAGATGCCGTCGGCACCCGCTTCCACGCACGCGATCGAGCGCTCGATCGCCGCATCGACGCCTTCCACCTGGATCGCATCGGTGCGCGCGATCAGGAAGAAATCCGCATCGGTTTTCGCATCGGCCGCCGCCTTGACCCGATCAACCATTTCGCTCGCGCTGACGATTTCCTTGCCGGGCCTGTGGCCGCAGCGTTTGGCACCGATCTGATCCTCGATATGGCAGGCCGCAGCGCCGGCCTTGATCAACGACTTGACCGTGCGCGCGATGTTGAAGGCGCTCGGTCCGAATCCGGTATCGATATCGACCAGCAACGGCAACTCGCAGACGTCGGTGATGCGACGCACATCGACGAGCACGTCATCAAGCGTATTGATGCCAAGATCGGGCATGCCCAGTGAGCCGGCCGCAACGCCACCACCCGAGAGGTAGATCGCACGATACCCGGCGCGGCGCGCCAGCAGCGCGTGGTTGGCGTTGATCGTGCCAATGACCTGCAATGGGGACTCTTCGGCCAAAGCGGCGCGGAAGCGCGCGCCTGCGGAATCGAATTCACTCATGGAAACTCCCGGGCAAACGCCCATTTTACCTGACTATGCTGCACACGCGCGGCGACTCTGGTGCATCAAGCCGTTCTTGGAGTCCGCATCGACCGTTGCATATCCTTCTTTCCCGGCCGGGTATTGACGCCTAGCAAGGTCAGGTTTGTACACGCATCAGCAAACTGTGACGCAGTTCACGTTTTATGCGAAACTTGGTTCGGCTTGTTCGTTCCGAAAAGGTCGAATTCCAGGCGACTGGTTTCGAAATAGTTTCGCAGGATCAACGGGTTGGCGCCAATGGCCCAAGCTCATGCCCAAGCACTTCCGGCGCGATTTCGTGCCTTCATCAGCTACAGCCATCGCGATGAGGCTTGGGCCGTCTGGTTGCACAAGTCGCTGGAGGCCTACCGCGTGCCTTCGCGCCTGGTCGGCCAGGCTACGGCGCAGGGCGAAATCCCGGCTCGACTGACGCCGGTCTTCCGTGACCGCGACGAGTTGCCGAGCTCGCCCGACCTCAATAGCAAGGTCGCCGAAGCACTGGCCCAGTCGGAAAGCCTCATCGTTGTGTGCTCGCCGCACTCGGCAACATCGCACTGGGTCAACGAAGAGGTGCTTGCCTTCAAGCGCCTCGGCCGTTCGGATCGGGTCTTTTGCCTGATTGTCGACGGCGAACCCGGGGCCAGCATGCTGCCGGGCCGCGAAGCCGAGGAATGCTTTGGCAAGGCATTGCGTCATGCTTTGGCCGACGATGGAACACCAAGCGAGCTGCCTGCCGAACCAATCGCCGCCGATATGCGTCCCGGCAAGGACGGCAAGAACAATGCGCGCCTGAAGCTGATCGCCGGCCTGCTGGGTGTCGGCTTTGACCGCCTCAAACAGCGCGAGCAGCAGCGCCGTTTGCGCCGCATGACCGCGGTCGCCGCAATCGCAATAATCGTGACCGTCGTGACCACGGCGCTGGCGATCAATGCCGTCGTTGCGCGCGGAGAGGCAGAACGACGGCAGAAACAAGCCGAGGATCTGGTCGACTTCATGCTTGGCGATCTCAACGACAAACTGGCCAAGGTGCAACGCCTGGACATCATGGAAGCGGTCGACGACCAGGCGATGAAATACTTTCAGTCCCTGCCAACGCGCGACGTCACTGATGAGTCGCTGGTGCAACGCGCCAAGGCACTGGAGAAAATCGGCAGTGTGCGCTTCGACCAGGGCCAACTGCCCGACGCACTGGAGGCCTATCAGGCTTCGCTGGATTTGGCGGGTCGTCTCGCAGTGGCGAAACCTGATGACGTCCCACGGCAATTGGCTCACGCCCGCATCTTGTCTTTTGTCGGGCAAAACCACTGGTACCAGGGTGACCTCGATGCGGCATTGCAGGCATTCGAATCTGCACAGCGAATCCTGCGCTTGACGGACCGTCGATCGCCGGGCAATCCCGAGTTGAAGTTCCAGCAGGTCATGCTGGCCAACAATATCGGCCACATCCTCGAATCGCGCGGAATGCTCGACCAGGCCATGCGCGAATACCGCTGGATGCTCGAGCTGAGCCAGGCCCTGGTGGCGACCAATCCGGACAAGACGAAATGGCAGGAGCATCTGGGCATGGCCCACAACAATCTCGGCAAGCAAGCCCTGATTGCTGGCGATCTGGCCAATGCGATTGCCGAATATCACGCCGACGACGTGATCGAAACGCGCCTGTCCGAAGCCGACCCCAAAGACAACAACCAGCGCACGAACATGCTCGTCGTGCGCGCGATTCTCGGACGCACGCTGGCACTGACCGGTGACGTCGAATCGGGCAAACACTACCTTGAGCAGGCGATCGATATCGCCGCACAGATGGCGGCAATCGATCCATCCAACACGAGTGTGCAGGAACTGCTCGCACTGTATTCCTCGCAACTGGCTCGACTGCAACGACTCGACGGCAATGCGCCTTCAGCCGGCACGCTGACCGCGCGTGCGGTACAGATATTCACGACGCTGACCGACAAGGATCCGAGCAACGCTGCGTGGAAACGCGAAATGGCCGAGGCGCTGGTCGAACAATCGGCCCAGTCGCATGCCGCAGGCGCAATCGCTGCCGCCAGGCAGCAGGCGAAATCCGCACTGAACCTGCTCGATCCCCTGTTTGCAGCGAACCCCGATGACCAGAGGACGCTACTGGCCGCGGTGGCGGCAAGATTGCGTCTCGCCGACGCCAGCAGCAGCGATACAGAGAAGGCCGCGCTGCGCGAGAAGGCTCTGCGCACACTGCAAACGGTAAAGAGCGGCAAGGATGATCCGCGACTGCGTGCCCTGCTCGTCGAAGCGCTTGTAGAGCAGAAGCGCAATAGCGAGGCCGATCTTCTGATCCGGAAACTTTGGCACAGCGGTTTCCGTGATCCGGAGCTGCTCTCCCTGCTACAGCGCAAACACATTGACTACCCGGTCAACACGGAGTTCCAGCAACGGCTGCAGGCGACCGTTGCCATTGCAAAAGTCTCGGGCGGGCGTCCAGGAACAACGCAGTCTCCGCACGAGTGAATTCAAATATTCGCTTCCATTCCCTGGAGTTCCCCATGACCACCCTGAAAGTCACCCTCGATGAAAGCACCACGCCGTGGACCGTAAACGTCAATCAATCAGGCAACGCCAACCATGTACCTCATGGCGCCAAAGCCCATACCATCACCTGGCGACTAAGTGGCAATGCGAAGACCGGCTTCTTCGTTCCACTATCCGATCCGGAGCCCGGATTTTCCTGGTTCAGGACCAAGCCGAGTGAAGGCATTTTTAGCGACATGGCTATCCGCGGCAACGGCAAGAAACTGACCGTAAACGACACCAACGACAACGCCAGCTCGAAAGGTGAATGGACATACGTCATGCGAGTCAATGTTGGCGGCACCGTCTATTCGACCATTGCCGTCGCAACCATTGCCACGAATACCAACCCAACCATCAGGAACAACTAGAGCCTGTTCACACTATTACGACGAATGGCGTTGCGCGCCCGAATGCTCCAGGCAAGGCGGGCTCCGCCGCCCTTGGTGGTTCCAGGGGCAAGGAGGCCGCCGACGCATGGGGCATCTGGGCGCGCAACCCTCCGGGACGGGGCCGGAAAGCCCCATCGCTACGTCAGTCGTCGCTCATTTGGAATGACCAAACCACGCTCCTGTGTCCTTGCGCTGCGACTTTCCGGCCTCCGGCGCCATCGCCGGAATAGTGCGAACAGGCCCTAGTGTGATGCCCACATCAGGAACCCGATGAACTTGATTCGGCCGACCACATTGCACGTGCGAGATGAGCCAAATGACTGAATCCGGATGTCATTGTTCGAGTTCGCGCGTCAGCGCACGGGCACGCTTGTGACTGCACCGCCCATTGCGCTGGCGCCGCTGATCATTGGCGTCACCAGCCATCGCAACATTGCCGAGAGCGAAACGGCGATGCTGCGGGAACGTGTACGGTTTCTTTTCGAGCAACTGAAGAAGGACTTTCCGGAACTGCCGTTGGTCGTGCTTTCCGCGCTGGCCGAGGGTGGCGATCAGCTGGTTGCGCGGGAAGCTCTCAATGCCGGCGCGCGTCTGGTCGCACCGCTGCCGATTGAGCCGGATGCCTATCAGAGAGATTTTTCCGACGAAGTCAGCCGCTGCGAATTCAGCGCGCTTTGCGCGCGAGCCTCCGTCCTGCAATTACCTCTGCTTGAACGCAATACGGCCGAAGGCGTCGCTGAGCCAGGTGCACAGCGCGACGCGCAATATGCCGAGGCGGGCGTCTACATCGCCAGCCACAGTCATATCCTGCTGGCCATCTGGGATGGCCGCTGTTCCGATCTGCTGGGCGGAACCGCGCAGATCGTGCGCTACTACCTTGAAGGCATACTTCCGGGCTCGATCGAGCGCCGCAGTGGCATGCGCCCGCTGGTCGATAGGGGCGATGAAAGTCTGCTCTACCACATTGCCTGTTCCCGTACGGATCCTGACGGCAAGCTCAAGGCACCCGATCCACCGCTACGCCCGTTGCACGCGCGCTGGCTGAGCCAGAGTCGTGCGTGCGCGGCAGCCGAGGGCATTCCGGATGATTTTCGTCTGATCTTCCGGCGCATGGTGCAGTTCAATACAGATTCGCAACGCTACTGTGAAGAGGTCGTTGCCGCAGCAAGGAATCCGGCAGATGGCAGCAATGCCGTCGAAGGAGAAGAAATCGAAACCTTGTTTGCCGCCGCCGATCGGCTGGCTATCCACTTCCAGAAGCGCGTGCTGCTGGCCATGCGCGGCATTCATGCTCTCGCCGCCTTGATGGGCATTGCCTTTGTCTGCTACTCGGACCTGCCCGGCGACTGGTTTGACCAGGGCGACATGATCTACGTGTTCATCGCGCTGTTCGCCGCCGGCGTGATTCTCGACCGGCTCGCAAAGCGACGTGAATGGCATCGCAAATACATCGACTACCGCGCCCTCGCCGAAGGTTTGCGCGTGCAGCATTACTGGTTTCGTGCCGGTGTCTCAGCCGCAGGTTCGATTGCCTTCGCGCACGACAACTTCATGCAAAAACAGGATGTCGAACTGGGCTGGATCCGCAATGTCATGCGAGCTGCCGGAATCAACGCGCCCGACCGCATTCGCGTCGAGGAACGCGTGCTTGCCGACGTCATCGACGAATGGATTGGCGCTGCCAATCGTGGCGGGCAACTGGGCTACTACGCGCACCGAACCCAATTGCGCATGCACGTTCATCAGACCGCACGCATGCTCGGCATGGCGTGTCTGTGGACCGGCATCGCGATTGCCTTGGTGCTGGCGGCTTTCCAGAGCCGGCTCGAAGCCGATGTCACGACCAGCATGATTGCGCTCATCGGCGTACTCGCCATCGTCGCTGCTGCTCGCGAATCCTATTCCTATCGCAAAGCGGACAAGGAGTTGATCAAGCAGTACGTTTTCATGCGCAATATCTTCAACGGGGCAAGAAACGCCCTGGAAGCCGAGCAGGATTCCAATGCCCAGCGCGAGATCCTTCGTGCGCTAGGTGAAGCGGCTCTGGCCGAGCATGCGGAATGGGCGCTGACTCACCGCGAAAGACCGCTCGAACACGGCAAGCTCTGACGCTCCATTGATCAAGCTACGAACAAGCGTGCAATCAACAAACCTCGGAATTGACACCGTTTTCTTGATCGTCAACGCCGAGTCAGGCCGCTGTCTCATCCTCTGGCTCGACTCGCCGCCGCGAATGACGCAGAACGAAATAGCCAAGAACGCCGGCCGCCAGCGAACCGCCAAGAATGCCGACCTTGACTTCACTCTGCAGCACCGGGTGGTTGGCGAATGCGAGCAGGCCAATGAACAGGCTCATCGTAAACCCGATACCACACAACAAGGCCACGCCGAACATCTGCGTCCACGATGCGCTTTGTGGAAGTCGTGCAATCCCACAGCCAATGGCAATGCTGGAAAATCCGAACACGCCGATAATCTTGCCGCAAAGCAGACCCAGGGCCACACCCAGAGTCAATGGATCGACCAGGTTGGCAACCGTGAGGCCATCGAATGAAAGCCCGGCATTGGCGAAACCAAACAGCGGAACAATCAGGAACGGCACCACGCGATTCAACGAGTGCTCCAGTGTAATCAGCGGTGGATCCTGGAATTCATCGCCCATGCGCAAGGGGATCGTCAAGGCCAGGGCAACACCGGCGAGGGTGGCATGAACGCCGGATTTCAGAACGAAGAACCAGAGCAGCCCGCCGAGCAGCATGTACGGTGTCAGTCGGCGCACGCCAGCGAAATTGAGACCGACCAGAACCGCCAGGACGCCCGCCGCAAGAGCAAGATAGAGCGCTGCCAGTTCACTCGTGTAAAACAGGGCAATGATCATCACCGCACCGAGATCATCGATGATCGCGAGCGCAGCGAGAAACACCTTGAGCGAAGTGGGTACGCGCTTGCCGAGCAGGGAAAGCACGCCGAGCGCGAAGGCGATATCGGTCGCGGTCGGAATTGCCCAACCGCGCAAGGCTTCCGGATGGTCCCAATTGAACGCGATATAGATCAGGGCCGGCACGAGCATGCCGCCGAAGGCGCCGATTCCAGGAAGGATCCGGCGCGGCCAACTCGACAATTGCCCAACCAGCATCTCACGCTTGATTTCGAGTCCGACGAACAGGAAGAAGATCGCCATCAGGCCATCATTGATCCAGTGCAGAACGCTGAGGCCTGCGAGATAGGTGTGCAGGGACTCGAAATAAAGTTCCGAGATCGGAGAATTGGCGACGATCAGGGCCAGCGCCGCCGCCGCCATGAGGACGAATCCACCCGAAGCTTCGCCACGCATGAACTCAGTGACAAGCAGAACCGGCTTGCGGATCAGCGGAGTCTGCAACATTGATGTCTTTTCGCGAGCGATGGGTCGAATCTCCAAGTCCAATTATGAATCAATAGCGATCAATCTTGTGCGAAGTGCCGGTCACTTCACCTTCGCAGGGTTGAAGATGAAGTGAAGGCAATATGGTGCTGAACTATGACTTCGCGAAAAGCTTCTCGACGGCAGCACGTTCTTCACGCAGTTCCTTGTCGGATGCCTCGATGCGCGACTTCGAGAATGCGTTGAGCTCAAGCCCCTGGACGATTTCGTACTTGCCGTTCTTGATGGTGACCGGATAGCCGAACATTACGCCAGGTTCGACATCGTAGGAGCCATCCGACGGAATACCCATCGAGACCCAGTTGCCGTCAGCTGTGCCGTGGGTCCAGTCACGCATGTGATCGATCGCGGCCGATGCTGCCGACGCCGCCGAAGAGGCGCCGCGAGCCTTGATGATTGCCGCGCCACGCTGCTGCACGAGTGGAATGAAAGTATCGGCATACCAGGTCTGATCGACCAGCGACAGCGCCGGTTTGCCTTTCACCGTTGTCTGATGAATGTCCGGGTATTGGGTCGAGCTGTGGTTGCCCCAGATCGTGACCCTGGCGATATCGGTGTTCAGTGCACCGGTTTTCTCGGCGAGCTGGCTGATTGCGCGATTGTGGTCGAGACGGACCATTGCGGTGAACCGGCCCGGATCAAGATCCGGCGCATTCTGCTGGGCAATCAGCGCGTTGGTGTTGGCCGGATTGCCGACCACGAGTACACGTACATCACGCTTGGCGTAATCGTTGATCGCCTTGCCCTGCGGCCCGAAGATCGCGCCGTTGGCTTCAAGCAGATCCTTGCGCTCCATGCCGGGTCCACGCGGACGTGCGCCGACCAGCAAGGCGTAATCGACATCCTTGAAGGCGACATTCGCATCATCCGTGGCGACAACGCCATGCAGGGTCGGAAACGCGCAGTCGTTGAGTTCCATGACCACGCCATTCAGTGCCGGCAACGCGGGGGTAATTTCAAGCAAATGCAGGATGACTGGCTGGTCCGGACCAAGCATGTCGCCGGCGGCAATTCGGAACAACAAGGCATAACCAATCTGGCCGGCAGCACCGGTGACGGCAACACGAACGGGAGCTTTCATTAGCATCAACCTCGCAAAGTCTGGTGGGAATCAGGGTCTGGATGTTTCGTTGGTCAGGTTTGCCGCAACCAGCAATTTTCGCGATCGCGTCGGCGAATAGCCGTGCACGATCTCATCGCCGATCAACAGGACAGGAACGCCACGGCCATTGACCAATCCAAATAGGCGCTGACCATTCCGATCGGTTTCGACGTTGACATCGACATACTCAACACCCCAGTCGGAAAGATCGGCACGCAATTTCTTGCAGTAGCCACAAGTCGACGTCGACAACATCAGCACCGGTGCATCGCCGATCATCGTGCGAACTTCGGCGATATCAGCCTGGTTTGAGCACGCGGACAGCAAGGCCAGCAGCATTGCCAGTCCGGGCAGACGTCCGCGCATGTTGATTCGACGCATCATTTCAATTCGGCAACGAATTCCTGGAAGCGCTGCATGCCAGGGGCGAGCTGTTCGGCCGGACAGGTATAGGAAATGCGTAACGCCAGCGGATCGCCGAAAGCACTGCCAGGCACGCAAGCTACGCCTTTCGCCTCAAGCAAGGCGCCACAGAAATCCACATCGTTGTTGATCATGCGGCCATTGTGCGATTTGCCGAATGCACAGGAAATATTCGGGAATGCGTAGAACGCGCCTTGCGGGCGCGGACAGATCACACCGGGAATTGAAGTCAACGCGTTGTAGACCTGATCTCGACGGGTAGCGAATTCCGCATTTTTCTCATTCGGCACATCCTGCGGTCCGCTCAGTGCGGCAAGTGCGGCCGCGTTGACGACTTCCGGAATACTCGTGATGTGATTCGAGTTGAGCGTGACGACGGCGCTAGCCACGGCTTCCGGGGCGGCGATAAAGCCGACACGCCAACCGGGCATCCCGTAGGTTTTGGACAGTGAGTCGACCTGAATCACGCGATCACGCAGCTCAGGGCGCGCGGTGACGAAATTGTGATAGCCGGCGCCGTCGAAAACCATGCGGTTGTAGATGTCGTCGCAGATGATCCAGACATCCGGATGCTTGACCAGCACATCGGCGAGCGCGGCAATCTCTTCCTTGGCGTAGACCATGCCGGTCGGATTGTTCGGGTTGTTGAACAGGAACACCTTGGCACCCGGCAGCGCTGCATCGAGCTGGGCAGGCGTCAACTTGTAGTTTTGATCGGACCCGCACGGCAACAAGCGTGCCTTGGCATCGAGAATCTCGGCGAGATCAAGATAGGTGGTCCAGTACGGCACCGGAAACACAATCACGTCACCGGGGTCGAGCAGGGCTTCACCGAGGTTGTAGAGCATGTGCTTGGCACCGATACCGGTGGCAATATTGCTGCGTTTGTAGCCGCTCAGCCCGCCCTCCTCCAGATGCGCGATGAAGGCATCGAGCAAGGCCTCGGGGCCGCGATTCGATCCATATTGGCCGCTGTCTTTGCCTAGCGCCTCGCGTGCCGCGTCATAGACATGCGGGCCGGGCAAAAAATTGGGCACTCCGATCGAGAAACTGATGATGTTTTGACCGGCAGCCTTGAGTTGCTTGGCCTTTTCGGCAATCAGCATGATCGCACTGGGCTTGGCGCGACTCATGCGCGCAGCTAGATGCGGCATGGGAACCTCTTGGGAAGTGGCGGGGATTGAAGCTAGCAAAGCAGCTGATTTTAGCACAGCGATTGGCGCAGCCGGGTTCACGCTGCATCGCAGCATATGGCAATTTCACATATCGTGACGGATGATCGTGGTCACAAGACCATCGATCAGCGATAGAGTGCAAAGAATCGAACCACAACGAGGGCATCTCAATGGAAATATTCGGCGGCACCAACGGCATATTCATGACGATCATCATCGGCCTTCTGGTCGGATTCATCGCCAAGATCCTCAAGCCCGGCAAGGATCCCGGTGGATTCATCATTACCATTCTGATCGGCATTGCCGGTTCTTTCATTGCCACCTTCCTCGGCCGCACGATGGGCTGGTACGCCGGCGACCAAACGGCCGGAATCATCGGTTCGGTGGTTGGCGCGATCATCCTGCTCATTCTCTACAGTCTCGCTACGCGCAAGAAGCGCTGAGCGCGGACAGGTGCGCCCGTCAGGATGCCGAACGCATTCTGGCGGGTCGCGTGACACGCTCCTGGCGGATACGTTGAACCTTTGTCACCCTTCGCTGTGAACCTCGCCGCCATGAGACTAAGCCGATGGTTCCGATGGCTGCGTCGTCTCACTTTTGTCTTCATCGGCGTCGCTATCGTCAGCCTGATTCTGGATCGTATTTTTCCGTTGCCGCTGCCGGATCCAAACCGCGGCAGTACCGTCGTACTGGCACGGGACGGATCGCCGTTGCGGGCATTTGCGGATGCCGAAGGCATCTGGAGCTATCCGGTTTCAATTGACGATGTCTCGCCGTTGTACCTTGAGGCACTGGTTGGCTACGAGGATCGCTGGTTCTGGCATCACCCCGGCGTCAATCCGGTCGCGGCGCTGCGCGCATTCGGTCAAATGATTTTCAATGGCCACATTGTTTCCGGCGGCTCGACCTTGACCATGCAGGTTGCGCGCATCCTCGAACCGCATTCGCGAAGCTTCAGTGGAAAGCTGCGCCAGAGCCTGCGTGCGCTGCAACTCGAAGCCCACCTCTCCAAGCGCGAAATCCTTGAACTGTATCTGGACAACGCGCCGTTTGGCGGCACCTTGCAAGGCGTCGAGGCCGCTTCATGGGCTTATCTCGGTCATTCCGCCGATCGCCTTTCGCATGCCGAAGCCGCCTTGCTCGCGGTGCTGCCGCAGGCACCGAGCCGACTGCGTCCGGATCGCCATCCGGCGCTGGCCCGGGCGGCGCGCGACAAGGTGCTCGATCGCATGGCCACGCTCGATGTGTGGACTGCGGACGAGGTCAAGGACGCACGCATCGAATCGGTGGTCGCGCGCACCTTGCAGCCGCCGCTGAGTGCCGCCTTGCTCGCACGTCGCCTGCACAACGAGCATCCCCGTCAACGTCGGATTGCCACAACCATCGACATCGAGCTGCAGCGCAGTGTGCAGGATCGCGTCAGCAACTATCTCGCGCGCCTGCCCGAGCGCACCTCGGCCGCCCTGCTGGTCGTCGACAACAGCGATTTGAGCACGCTGGCCTATGTCGGCTCGGCGGCTTTCGGCGACGAGGCGCGCCTCGGCCATGTCGACATGGTGCAGGCATGGCGCTCGCCCGGATCGACACTCAAACCGTTTCTTTACGGCCTCGCCCTCGATGACGGGCTGATCCATTCCGAAAGCCTGCTGATCGACGCACCACAATCGTTCGGCGACTATCGCCCGGGAAACTTTGACAGCGCCTTCAACGGCCCGGTCGGTGCGGCCGAAGCACTGCGCCTGTCGCTCAATGTGCCTGCGGTCGATCTGCTCGACCGGGTCGGCGCGGCGCGCTTCACGGCACGTCTGGCCAACACCGGATTGCGCCTGCGCCTGCCGCACGGCGTCGAGCCGAATCTGTCGATCATCCTCGGTGGAGTCGGTGCGCGCATGGAGGACCTGGCCGGGGCGTACGCCGCACTCAATCGCAAGGGCATCGGAGGCATCGTCCGCTACATGCCGGATGATGCACTGGTTGAACGTCGCGTCCTTTCCGAAGGAGCCGCCTGGATCGTGCGCGAAATTCTCGAAGCCAATCCGCGCCCCGGTTATCGACCCGGCACCTTCGATACCGGCTCGCGCCCGCGCGTGGCCTGGAAAACCGGCACCAGCTACGGCTATCGCGATGCCTGGGCGATTGGTGGCACGCACCAGTACACGGTTGCGGTCTGGATTGGGCGGCCCGATGGCACGCCCCTGCCCGGCCAGTATGGTGCGGTGACGGCCTTGCCGCTGATGTTTCAGGTTGTCGACAGCTTGCCCGGAAGAACCTTGTCGTCAGTGCCGAAAGCACCGCCTGCCAGTGTCAGCGAACGCGAAATCTGCTGGCCGCTCGGCCTCGCATACGATGAGCAACATCCTGATCGCTGCCAGCAAAAAATGGATGCCTGGGTTCTTGATGGGGTCGTTCCGCCGACGTTCCCCGAACGCGACGCGCGCTCCTGGAGTGCGGGCCTGCTGCATGTGCGCATCGATGCACGCAGCGGCCAGCGCCTCAGCCCCGGTTGCCCTGCAGCGTTGACCAGGGAAATCGACATCCCACGTTGGCCATCGCTCGCCTATCCGTGGCTTTCTCGCTCTCAACGCCGGCAATCGAGTCTGCCCCGACTTGCACCACAGTGCGCCGATGACGGGCTCGAATCGAGTCAGGAACTGCGCATCGACGGCATCGCCGACCATGCCAGCGTGGCCCGCGCACCCAACAGCGACAAGCCGGCGATCGTTCGCCTGCGTGCGCTTGGTGCCATTGGCGAAGTGATGTGGCTGGTCAACGGTCGTCTGGAGGCGACTACCCGAGATGCACAATCCTGGGAACATGCATTTGCAGAAACCGGCGATCAGACCATTACCGCAATGACCGATGCCGGACGTTGGGCACAAGTCAGAGTGCGCGTTCTGCGTTGAGTGAGCACCTGCCGCCTTGGCAGCGGCAGGCAATCGACGAGCAACACGTTTGGCGCCCGCGTAGAATCGTGCCTTTGCCTGCGGAGACACACTCATGCCATCGTTCGATATCGTTTCCAAACTCGATGACCACGAACTGACCAATGCGGTTGATCAGGCCAATCGTGAACTCGACAAGCGCTTTGATTTCAAGGGCACTGGCGCGAGCTTCGAGCTCAATGACAGCGTGGTCGTGGCCAAGGCCGATGCCGAGTTCCGCCTCAAGCAGATGCAGGACATCCTGATGCAGCGACTGACTGCGCGCGGTATCGATGTTCGTTGCGTCGACATCGGCGATCCGGATGTAAATCTCGCCACGGCACGTCAGAACATCACGCTCAAACAGGGTATCGAACAACCGCTGGCGAAAAAGATCATCAAGTTGCTCAAGGATTCCGGCAGCAAGGTGCAGGCGCAAATCCAGGGAGATCAACTGCGCGTCACCGGCAAGAAACGCGACGAACTGCAATCGGCGATCGCCCTGCTACGCGGCAGCGACCTCGACATGCCGCTGCAGTTCGAGAATTTCCGCGACTAGCGAACTGCCAATCAGCCCGGGTTGCGCGCAATCAGACTCGATATCAGGGAGCGCAATGCCAACGGTTTGAGCGGTTTGCGAAGGAGTTGGCAGCCGGCGGCGGCAACCGCATCGGCGACAGTCTTGCCGTGATCGGCGGTGATGATGACGCAAGGAATTCCCTGCGCCGCCAAGCCCAGCGAACTGCGAAGTTCGAGGCCGCTGACATGATCATCGAGGTGGTAGTCGAGCAGCAGCAGATCCGCGCCGTGGGCGGCAAAGAGTTGGCAGGCATGTTCCGGTGTCTGTGCCGCATGGACTTCGGCATTCCAGCCCGTGAGCAGATCCTGCATGGCCTTGAGTACGGCCAGGTCATTGTCGACCACAAGCAGGCGCAGGCTTGGCAGATTCGCCTCCGGTGGCGCCGCCAGCGGAGGCGGCAAATCCATCGGTGAGGTCATCGGCACTTCGATCGCGAATACGGTGCCGAGACCGACTTTCGAATTGACCCGCAAGCGATGCTTCAACAATCGCGCAATTCGCTCGGCAATGGCGAGCCCGAGCCCAAGGCCTTCGCCTGAATGTCCGAGGCGGCGGAACTCCTCGAAAATCAGTTCGCGATCGGCAACCGCAATGCCTGGCCCGGTATCCCAAACTTCGATTGACAGATGTTTCCCGCGTCGTCGGCAGCCAAGCAGAATGCGACCCGAACGGGTATGGCGCACGGCGTTGGCAAGAAAATTCTGCACGACCCGGCGCAGCAGTTGCGCATCGCTTCGCACCCAGACGCGCGAGCCGACGTAATCCAGTTGCAAGCCACGCTCCTCAGCGAGCACGCTGAACTCCGCGGCCAGGCCACGCAGCCATTCGTCGATCGCAAAAGCCTCAACCGAGGCCCTCGTTCGGCCACCATCCAGGCGCGAAATATCCAGAAGTCCACCGAGCAGGCTTTCGGCAGAGGTAAGCGCGCCGTCAATGTTCAATACCGATTCGCGGTATTCATCATGGTTGAGCCGTTGCAGGAGTGCGTGGGTGAACAAGTGCGCCGCATTCAACGGTTGCGCGAGATCGTGACTGATCGCCGCCAGAAAGCGTGACTTTGCCAGATTCGCCTTCTCTGCTTCCTGGCGCGCCGAATCCAGTTGCGCAGTACGTTCGACGACGCGCTGCTCCAGCGTTTCAGCGACGCGCTTGAGCTCGGTTTCATTGCGCCGAAATTCGGTGACATCAGTAAACGTGGCAACGAAACCACCTCCGGGCATCGGGTTGCCACGGATCTCAACCATGCGCTCGGCGTCTGCGCCAGGGAATCGTCGTTCGGCGACATACGGCGTACCGGCACGCATGTGATTGATGCGCTTTTGCACTTCGTCCGACGGCGAATCACTGCCGCCCAGACCTCGGCCCACATTCCAGCGCACCAGATCGGCAATCGGTACACCGACGCGGAGCAATTCGGCCGGATAGCCGAACAATTCGGCATAGGGTCGATTCCACGCTACCAGGCCCAGATCACGATCAACCACGCTGATGCCCTGGCTCATGTTTTCCAATGCCGCCTCAAGCACGCGCTGGTTGAAGCGCAGGTCCTGTGACGTTTCTCCGACGATGTCGGCGACAGCCTCCAGCTCCACTCCGCGTTCACGCCTGGCCACGGTCAGCAGCAAACGTGCAGAGGATGCACCGATCACCGCGGCGAATTCGTGCTCGATCGCAGCGACCAGCGATTCGGATGCAGAACCGCTTGCATCGCTGCCGACGAACATCAGATGCACCTGCTCATCCGGAAGAAAGCGCAATGACAAAGCGCGCAGATCCGCCACTCCGACACGCCCACGGTGTCCGGCAGACTCCGCGTGGGCGAAGCGCGACCCAGCAACGAGACCGATTACGGCCAGATTTGCGGCAAGACTCAGCACCACCGCACGGGCAAGTCGGCTCCAGTCGCTGAATCCGAAAAAATGATCGGGCGCGAGCCACTGGATTGCGAATGGCCCGCTGGAAACCCAGGCAATCGAGGTGCCGGCAACGACAGGCAACATCAGGACATACAGCCAGATCAAGCTGCCGACAACGAGACCCGCACTGACCGCGCGCGCACCGATCTGCGGTCGATAGACCGCGACCAGCACGCCGGGAGCGATCGCCGACAGCGCCGAGAACGACACTGCACCGATATCCGCCAGCGCCTCACTGGCGACGAGTACGCGACTGTAGACCCAGGCCAGCAGGACGACGACGAGAATGATCATGCGTCGCTGGATCAACACCTGACGACGCAGATCACCAGCCACCGCCTGCCCCCAATCGGAATGCACACGCAGCGGCGCAATCCAGTGATTGCCAATCATCAGACTCAGTGCGAGCGTGGCAACGACGACCATGCTGGTCGCCGCGCTGAGACCGCCAAGAAACGCCATCAGGGCCAGCGCACCATGGCCTTCCGATAAAGGCAGGGCGAGCACATAGAGATCCGAAGGCACGCCCAACGGGCCAAGCAAGGCATCACCCGCTCGTGCCAGCGGCAGCAATGGCAGGGCGATCAGCAACATGTACATGGGGAACACCCAGCGCGCCGTACGCACATGGTTGGCATCACGGCATTCGACAACGCCGGTATGAAACTGGTGGGGCAAGGTGAAAACGGCGAGCGCGCCAAGCAGGATCAGCGACGGGAAACCGGAGGTCCCGCCTGGCAAGGGCTGCGTCGGCGCGGCATTCGGCAGTTCGAGACCGAACCAGACCAGAGCGCCGAGCGCGAGCATGGCCGCGAGCTTGAACAAGGACTCGAACGCCATCGCCAGCACCAGACCGCGATTGTGAGCGTTGGCACTGACACTTCGTGCACCGAACAACATCGCGAAAGCGGCCATCGCCAAGGCCACCCACAAGGCGCTGTCCTGCCACGCGGGAGCGCCCAGATCGCGTTGCTGCGCAAGCATGCCGTAGCTCATCGCCACTGATTTCAACTGCAGGGCGATATACGGAACGATGCCGAGGCAACAGATGGCCGTGACCAGTGCCGCGACCATCGGGCTGCGCCCTAGTCGTATCGCAACCAGATCGGCCAGCGAACTGCTGTTGTGCGCACGCGCGATTGTGACCAGGCGCATGAGCAGGCTGAAACCGAAAACATAAAGCAGGATCGTGCCAACAAAGGTTGGCGGCAACCACCAGCCCGAGCGCAAGGCCTGGGTGACGGTTCCGTAGAACGTCCACGACGTGCAATAGACCGCCAGTGACAGCGCGTAGACGATGGCCCAGTGTCTGGCGAAAATCTGCGGTCGCCGATCACCGAGCAGGGCGACT
>NZ_DASSYD010000195.1:0-20216 GCF_035703485.1 Dokdonella sp.
ACGGAAAATTGAGTTCGATGGTGGCTCCACTTGACGGTCGATTCCCATCTGGCCTGATGACCACCTTGTTGTAAAATCACGGCTTCCCGCGTCTGACCGACAAGGTCGTTCGCGCATCAGAAGCCTCACCCTGAGACAGGAACTGCATGGGTCGGCATTCATCGGCCCTATCATCAGGTGCAATCGTGAAACTCTCGTTCACCAAGGGCAGCGGCAAGTTTGACCAGATGACGATTCATCGCGATGGCGTAGTCGAACGCATCGATTGCCCGAAGCAGCGCATCATTCCCCACGACATGGTGCACTTTGCCGTGGAAAGCACCTTGCACAAGCGTGGCTCTCTTGGTCGCGTTCGTGATGGCGAGCCAGCATCTTTCAGGATGACTGCCGAAGCGGAAAGCGATGGCGTAGAGCGACTGGTCGAGGTGTTCCAGGGCGATGCCTGGTCGGGAGGCAACAGTGCGGCAGCGGAGATGCTTGAGCTTTATGAGATCACCTGTCGTGCCCGCGATTGTCCAACACTGCCCGTCACCGCCGATGATGTTTCTGCAATTCGTGACTGTATCAACGCACTCGATTTTCAATGGCAATCACTGGCGGCTGGCCAGTCGATCGACTTGGTGCTTCAACAGCCTGATAAGGCAACGCTGATCGAGTCAATCGACACGTAACCAGCCGCTTGCGTCGTAGATATAGAGGCGCGAACCGAGCCGCTCGATCTTCGCGAAAACAAGCTCGAGCGGCTCTTTGCTCGACAGCCTGATTTTTAGCTGCCCAGCGGAACGCTGCAGTTGCAGGCCGAGCGAACCGTGGTCGGCTGAGGCGATCGCCAGGTCCGCGTTGTCGATGCTGCCCGGCAATGGCAGGCTGGCGCGAATCAGACGCGCTCCCGTCTTAACGATCAGGTACAACGCGCGTCCATGCAGGTGAGCGATGGAATGCGCGTACGCCATCTGCCATTCGCGATGATTCGCGTTGGCGGCGTCTATCGCTCGACATTCGCTGGATTCGAAACGTTCGCAACGTCGCCCTATCCTGGCCATGCGTTTGCCGCTCAAAACCAGTTGACTGGCATGAGCCTGGAGGGCGAACTGCTTTTTTTGCGCCTGATGCTCGTTCGCCGGAAGGGTCATCCAATTTCCATCCGCGGAAGGTCCGTGGACGACAAATCCGAGTCGGCGGCAATCGGCAAACGCAGTCCGCGCGATGGCCAGCTCCAGCATCACGCGCAAGGCGCTGTGATCGGGATGAAGGTCGGCCAGCGCAGGCGCCACCAGGACAGTCGGCGCAAAATCCTCGATTTCGGCGGCCAGCTCATCCTCGCATTGCGAATTGCTCATCAGCATTCGGCTGAGCGCCTGATCGGGCCAGCCAAAATGACGGATATCCTGCGCGGCGACACCGAGCCGACTGAGCGCCGTGATTGCTTCTGCGCGTCGGCGTGCACCCCAGCGTTGCCGCGCTTGCGCACTGATGCTCCAGCGCTTCTCGATCCAGCGTTGTGGCCATGGATTGTCGTCACCATCGGTGACTATGACAACGCGAACCGAGGCCCCGGCGGCCAAGGCCATCTGGATCAGATTGCCGGTCGCCAGTGTCTCGTCGTCCGGGTGCGGGACGACGACCAGCAAGCGACTGTTGTCCAGATCCACACCTTGGGTCATAGCGCACCACTCTGCGAAACCGAATTTCGGACCCGCAAGCAATATGCGGTTGCACAGACTAGCGGAAAATCCGCGGCATACACTGAATCAATTCGTGGCGCTGGCCGCTGCGGTTGTGCTGAGTCCGTGACGGACCTGGCCTTCGCCACGCAGTACATAACGCTCGATGGTCAGCGCATCGATGCCCATTGGCCCGTAGGCGTGCAGGCGCGTAGTCGAAATGCCGATCTCGGCGCCAAGCCCGAGCTCACCGCCGTCGCTGAAGCGCGATGAGGTATTGACCATGACCACGGCCGAGCGCAGTGCGGAAACGAACTTCTCCGCAACATCAGCATCCGATGTGGCAATGACTTCGGTGTGATCAGAGGCGTACTGGCGGATGTGCGCGATCGCGGTATCCAGATCGTCGACGATGCGTATCGCGATGATCAGATCAAGATACTCGGCGGCGAAGTCTTCATCAGTGGCCGCTGGCATGTCGGCAACCAGCGCGCGTGAACGCTCGCAGCCCCGCATCTCGACCTTGTGCGAGGCCAGCGCTGCAGCCGCACGCGGCAGGAAGGCTTCGGCGACATCCTTGTGCACGAGCAGGGTTTCCAGCGAATTGCAGGCGCTCGGTCGACTGACCTTGCCATCGATCAACAGATTAAGCGCGAGATCGAGATCGGCGCTCTTGTCGACATACAAATGACAGACGCCCTTGTAATGCTTGATCACAGGCACCCGTGCATGTTCGGCGACAAAACGGATCAGGCCTTCGCCGCCACGCGGGATAGCCAGATCGACGATGTCGGTAAGTTGCAGCAGTTCGACCATGGTTTCGCGACGCAGGTCTTCAATCAGGATCAGGGCGGCCGCCGGCACGCCCGCCTCGACCAGCGACTGCTGGAGCAGGCCGGCCAGCGCGCGATTGGAATGGATCGCCTCGGAGCCACCGCGCAGGATCACGCCATTGCCAGCCTTGAGGCATAACGCAGCAGCATCGACGGTGACGTTCGGACGTGCCTCGTAGATCATCGCGATGACGCCGAGCGGCACACGCACACGCTCGACGAGCACGCCGTTCGGGCGCGTGTCACGTTGAGTCACCTGACCGACCGGATCGGCGAGCTCAGCTACCTCACGCAGGCCACGCGAAATACCTGCGATTCGATCCGCGTTGAGGCGCAATCGATCGAGCATGGCCGAGCCGATACCACGATGTTCGGCCTGGGACATGTCCAGTTTGTTCGCGTCAAGAATCAGATCCACGCTGGCATCGATGCGTTCGGCCATTGCAACGAGCATCGAACGTTTCGCATCGGCGGAGAGGGCGGCAACGGCTATCGCGGCTTCGCGGCACTGCAAGGCAGCGGCTTTCATATCCAAAGGCATAATTTCATCCTGTAACCATGTCATCACGGTGAACGACGCTTTCGCCGTAGTGATAGCCGAGAATTGATTCGATATCGCGCGTGTGACGGCGCGCGATTCGGCGGATATCCACGGCCGAGTATTGAGTCAGGCCACGACCGACCATGCGGTCACCGCCTTCGATATTGCAGATGATTTCGATCATGTCGCCGCGCGCGAATTCGCCGAGCGCTCCGACAATTCCGAGTGGGAGCAGCGAAGCACCACTGCCCCTGAGAGCGCGCGCTGCGCCGTCGTCGATAAGGATGGCACCCGGAGCCAGCGGAACATGGCGCAACCAGTACTTGCGCGCCGTCATGCGCTTGCGGTTCGAGCCGAGGCGTGAGCCATGCAACTTGCCCTCGGCAAGCAATCCCACCGTCTGCGCATTGGTGCCATTGAAAAGGATCGTCTCGATCCCGGCTTTGGCAGCCTTGATCGCCGCCTCCAGCTTGGTCTGCATGCCACCCGTGCCGGATGCCGAACCGGCACCACCCGCCATATCCATGCTGGCCTTGGTAATTGTTGGCAATTGCAGGATTGGCTCAGCTTCCGGATTGACGCGCGGATTGGCTGTGTACAGGCCATCAATATCGGTCGCGATCAGCAGAAGATCGGCATCGGCCAGCGCGGCGACAATGGCGGCGAGATTGTCGTTGTCGCCCATGCGCAGTTCGTCGACGGATACCGTGTCGTTCTCGTTGACGATCGGCAGCGCACCGACACGGAGGAGTTCCACCAGGGTCATGCGCGCCTTCAGGTAACGGCGTCGATTGCGCAGGTCATCGTGGGTCAACAGGACTTGCGCGACCGGACGTTCAATCAAGCGTTGCCATAGGCCGATCATCTCAACCTGGCCAAGTGCCGCAAGCGCCTGTCGCTCGGCCATCGCGGCACCGAATCGCGGTTGTTTGGAAACGATCGTGCGACCTGCGGCGACCGCGCCGGACGAAACGATGATGACCTCACGACCCTGGGCATGACTGGCCGCCACAAAGCGCGCAAGGCCAAGCACGTGGTCGGGATCAAGCCCGGTTCCATCAGCGGCGAGCAGACTGCTGCCAACCTTCAAGACGGCTCGACGCCATTCGGGTAGCGGTTGCTCTTCGAAGCGATGGGTTGAAATAGCCTTTGCAGCGTTGTTCATCAAACGTTTCCGTGGACGACAATTGAATCGTCATTCAATTTTGGTTGTGAAATTCAGCGCAACCCGGCGAGGCGATCACGCAACTCATCGAGACGAAGATCGGCGCCCGATCCCGGTGAAGTGCGCGCAGCAAGACTGGATTCCGGGCTGCGACCCTGGCCGGCTTCACTCGCAGTGTCAGCAGCGGCACGATAGGCATCGCGAAAGGGGACACCGGAAATTGCCGCCTCGATGGCAACATCGGTTGCATACATGGATGGCTCGATCGCGGCACGCATCTTCGCCGCGTTCCATTCAAGCTGTTCCAGTAGATCGGGCAGCAAGGCCAGCGCATCGAGTCCACGATGGAAACCGTGGAAGATCGAACCCTTGCTGGCTTGAACATCGCGCTGATACCCAGTCGGCAATGATAACAGTTGTTCGATTTCCGTGCGCGCTGCGGCGACACTGGCGTAGCTTGCGCGCATCAGTTCGATGACATCCGGGTTGCGCTTGTTGGGCATGATCGAACTGCCTGTGGTGTATTGCGCCGGCAGGTTCACGAAGCCGAATTCGGCGGTCGTAAACAGTGAAAGATCCCAGGCCAGACGACGCAAATCGAGTAGTGAGGCGCCAAGCGTGTCGAGCGCGGCCATCTCGAACTTTCCACGCGAAAGCTGGGTATAGATCGGGCTGATCTGCATGCGCGCGAAGCCGAGCCTGGTCGTCGTCTGCTCGCGATCCAGCTTGAGATTGACGCCGTAGCCGGCTGCGGTTCCCAGCGGATTGGCATCGATCAAATCAAAGGTCTGGCGTGCGCGCCAGGCGTTGTCAATGAACGCTTCGGCAAAGGCTGCGAACCACATGGCCGTGGAGGAAACGACGGCGCGCTGCAGATGCGTATAGCCCGGCATCGGCAATACATCACGCTCAGCCCGATAGATGCAGACGTTGGCCACCGCAGCGCAGATCGAAGAAAGCTCAAGCAGCTTTGATTTCAGCCACAGGCGGCTTGCAACCAGCACCTGGTCGTTGCGACTGCGGCCACTGTGGACCTTGCCCCCGGTATCGCCAAGGCGCTCGATCAGGCGCGCCTCGATCGCCGAATGACCATCCTCGAAGCGATCATCGAGGACGAATGTGCCCGTGCGGAAATCATCTCCAAGCAGTGCCAGTTCACGACTCAGGTCCGAGCACTCCTGCTGGTTGAGAATGCCGATGCGCGCCAGCCCTTCGACATGCGCCGTGCTTGCCTCGATATCGAAGAGGAAGAACTCGCGATCGAGGATGACATCGTCGCCAGCGAGGAAACGCATGATGCGTGCATCGGTCTGAATGCCTGACTTCTGCCACAAAAGATCACTCATGCGTTTTCCTCCGTTGATTTTGCTGCCGGCAAGATACCGCTCAATTCATCAAAGCCCATGGCCAGATTGAGGTTTTGCATGACCTGGGTCGCGGCACCCTTGAGCAGGTTGTCCAGGGTGGCAACAACAACGACACGCTTGCCCCCCGGCGCGAGGCTGAAGCCGCCGATTTCGGCATGCTGCTTGCCTGCAATTCTGCTCACCCAGGGCGCTTCATCGATGATCTTCACAAGCGCCTCATGTGCATAGAATTTCTCATAGCACGCGACGATTTCCTCACGCTTCATCGGGCGCTGCAGCCATAAATTGACCGTCATCGTGATGCCGCGGAAATGCGCTGTGACATGCGGCATGAATTCGATCGAGAATCCAAGGTGACGTGAAACTTCGCGCTCGTGAACATGGTCGACCAGCGAATAGGGGATCAGATTGTCGCGCAGCTTTTCCGGATCATTCTTGTCCGAGGGCGAGGTGCCTGCCCCTGAATATCCGGAAACGCCGAAACACTGCGGGGGTCCGGCCAGGCATTCGCTCAATGGCGAGATCGCCAGTTGCATTGCGGTCGCATAGCAACCCGGATTGCTGATGTGATGCTGCCCGGCGTAGCTCATACGGGTCAGTTCGGGCAGGCCGTAGTACCAGGTCTCATCAAATCGATGGTCGGCCGAAAGATCGATAATGACGGCATCCTTTTCACCCGCATCGATCGCCTTCACGAATGCTCCGGCGGCGCCATTCGGCAAGGCCAGCAGGACTGCATCGGCTTGCCGATCTGCAACTGCAGGCGCATCCAGCGATTCGAAGCGCAAGTCGCCATCAAAGCCATCGACATGATCCTTGACTGGCTTGCCTTCCAGTTCTCGCGAGGAGACATAGGCGAGATCGAGGCCTTCATGTGCTGCAATCAGGCGAATCAGTTCGGCTCCGGTATGTCCACGCGCGCCGACGATTCCGACGGTTTTTCTGCTCATGCTGCACACCCTTTCCGCTCAAGCAGCGTCGCCGGCCGCGCCCGGCAGTGTTCGACGCATTGCTCGACTTCGGCAAACCGCGCAATGCCGTACCAGAACACTTTCCACTGATCCACCTTGTAGCATCCATCCGATTCGGCGTAGTAGAACGGATTGACCGGATTGCCCTCGCGGGAGCGCCAGAACAATTTAGGATTCTCCTCGCGCATGACCTGCCAGACGGCGCGTCCAAGGCCCTCACCCTGGGCATCGTCGAGTACGGCGAATTTGTCGAGATAGGTGAATCCACCCTCTTCAAGCAGGATCAGAGCGGCACGATAATTTTCGCTGACATAGGCACGAAACAATCGAGTGCGCTCGAAGTAATCGTCGACCAGGCTGCGCGAGAAGCTTGATTCGATCAGCTGGCGAAGTCGCGCAAGGTCAAATTGATCCCAGCAATCCGATGACAGAACCTTCTCGCCACGCCGGATCAGGGTTCCCGATCCCTTGTGGGTGAACAATTCCTTGGCCAGCTCCGCCGGCTGGGTAATCGAAACCGACGAGGTCAGTGGCAGGCGATCGAGCAGATTCTTGATTTGTTCGATCTTCACGCGCATGCCCGAATGCAACCAGGGTTGCGCGAGCAGGTGTTCATACTCGGTCGAGAGGTTGATCGAATCGATAACCCGATCGTCCCCGTCAAGCAACCCACCGGTACCGGTAAGGAAGATGATCTTGTACGGCTGCAACACCTGAACAAGTTCGTTGGCGGCAAAATCGGCATTGATGTTGAGGATCTGGCCCCCTGCGGTCTCACCCATGCTGGCAATGACAGGAATCGAGCCGGCATGCAGGCTGGCCTCGATCGGCGCAAGGTTGACCGCACAAATACGCCCGACCAGTCCGAGCCCGATGCGATCAAGATAGTCCGCCTCGAACACACCGGAAACGATCGATGTCGCCCGCGTATTGCTCTGCTGCAGTGCTTCGACGAGCTTGAGATTCTGCGCCTGGAAGACGCGGCGCACGATCGCGAGCGCTTCGGGCCGGGTTACCCGCAGTCCGTTGACGGTCTGTTTTTCTATGCCCTCCGCGGCAAGCTCGTCATCGAGCTGTGGCCCGGCACCATGCACGACGATCGGAGTCAGGCCAACTTCCTGCAGGAAGGCCAGCGAGGAGGTCAATGCATCGAGATCGTCACGCAATACGGCACCGCCGACCTTGACCACGGCAAAGCGCTTTGCGTCGACCTGCGAGAAGCGCTTGAGGTACTGCGAAATCTCCTTCGCGCTGGCCATGCTCGAAAGCAGGCGCACGATGGTCTGTCGGGTTTGCCGGGTCGCGCTATTCATGAATGATCCTGGTTACCGATTCTGCATAGGTTTTCAGTTGATCGAGAGCGACCCACTCATCGGCGGAATGGGCTTGCGCGATGTCGCCGGGGCCATAGACCAGGGCCGTGTATCCGGCTTGCGAGAACAATGAGGCCTCCGTCCAGAAATCGACCGCATTGCCAATCGGCAGATCGTATTCGTCAGCCACATCGCGCGCGGCCAGACGTCGACCTTCGGCGTCGGCAATCGCACCGGACGGAAGGCTCGGGCCGCGAAAGGTTTCGGCGAATTCAGCGGCGTGCGGTTCTGCAAATTTATTTAATGTATCAAGCAGCGCATCGACTTCGGTCGATGGCAACGGTCGGAAACCGAAACGCAGCTCGGCCGCCGGCGCAATCATGTTGGCCTTGATGCCACCTTCGATACGGCCAATGTTGAAACGCAATCCGGTCAGTCCGCCGAAACGTTCGTGGGCAAGTGAGTCGACATGCCCCAACGCCTTGTTGCCCCAGCGGATTGCCTGATGCAAGGCACTGTCGGCGTCCGATTGTCGGGCCGAGGCATGCCCGGCGGTTCCGGCGAAACGCATCAGTACCGAACTGATACCACGATGTGCGAGTACCGCTTGTGCCTGGGTGGGCTCGGCAACCAGCACCGCTTCATAGGGAATGCCACGGGCGAGGAACGCCGCGATGCAGCGCGGATCGTTGGCTTCCTCATCGGAGGAAAACAGGAAACCCGCATCACCCTCGGCGAGATTCGCCGCAGCAACCAGTGCGGCTGCGGCACCCTTGATGTCGCAAGCGCCGAGGCCGATCGCGCGATCCCCGGTCACACGCAACTCAAAAGGACTTGCGGACCAGGCTGGCGAATCCGGGACGGTATCGAGGTGCACGTTGAAAAGAACCCTGGGCTTGCCTCGCCGCGCATGCAGGCTGACTGCGCCGGCACCATGATCCGTCACCTCGATATCGAATCCCGGCAAGTTGCGCCGCAGGTAGTCGAAGATTCCGCCAGTATTGATCACCCGTGGCGGATTGCGCGTATCGAATGCAACCAGGGCACGCAGGTGTTCAAGCGTCGAGGCAAGCAGTTCGCTCATGTGTCCGCTTCCCGGTTCACTTCGGCCCACAGCGTCGAACTCATTCCGTACAGGTGGATGAAACCTTCGGCTTCGGCCACGCCCCAGTCCGCCGACTGCGCGTAGGTTGCTCCCTTGGCGTTGAGAATATGTGGCGAGCTGAGTGCCACCGCGTGAACGGTACCGCCCTGCGTTTCAAGCACCACTTCACCGTTGAAGCAGCGCTGGCTGCTATTGAGAAATGCCTCAAGATCGGTTTTCAGCGGATCATGGAAAAAACCTTCGTAGACGAGCTCGACCCACTGTTTGGCGACGATTGGCTTGAATCGGTTCTGCGCCTTGGACAACACCGCTTCCTCGAGCGCACGATGAGCGGTGAGCAATGCGATCAAGCCCGGTGCTTCGTACAGGATGCGGCCTTTGAGACCAATGGTTGTATCGCCGGTGTAGATACCGCGACCGACACCATAGGCAGCGAACAGCTTGTTCAATCGAGCCAGCAGGATGTGGCCCGGCAAGGCCTCGCCGTCGAGCTTGATGGCTTCGCCATGGGCGAATGTCAGCGTTACCCTCAAGGCACTTGATGGCCATTCCGCGCGCGGCGCGCACCAGCCGCGCGCACCGTCGCCGGGTGCTTCCCAACGATCGATTTCGCCGCCGGACATGGTCAGGCCGAGCAAATTTTCATTGATCGTGTAGGCCTTTTGCTTCGCCCGCACTCCGAAGCCGCGATCTTCAAGGTATTTCTGCTCGTAGGCGCGAACTTCAGCATGTTCCTTCTGGATCTCGCGGATTGGCGCAATGATTTCGTAATCGCCGAGTGCCTTGACGGTCAGGTCGAAACGTACCTGGTCATTCCCCATTCCAGTGCAACCGTGGGCGATCAGCCGCGTACCGAGTTCGCTGGCGCGTTTGAGAGCCGCTTCGACGATCAGGTAGCGATCCGAAACGAGCAACGGGTACTGAGCCTGGTAGCCCTCACCAGCTTGCACGAACGGTTTGACGAAACCCTTCCAGATCGCCGGGCCACCATCGACAGTGAGGTGACTCGCCGCACCCAGTTCCGCCGCACGCGCCTCGATGAAGCCCCGCTCTTCATCATCGACACCGCCGGTGTCGGCGAACACGGTATGCACGGCGTAGCCGCGCTCCTGCAGCCAGGGAATGCAAAAGCTGGTGTCGAGGCCGCCTGAGAACGCAAGGACGATGTCCTTGCGTTCGGAAGTGGGGAGCGGGGAGTGGGGAGTGGGAAAAGCTGATGACATTAGGATTCCTGGATGCTGACAAAGGTGAACAATGTGGGCTACGAGTCGCTTTTGCCGACTCCCTACTCCCCACTCCCCACTCCCGGCCTCGCTAACGAGGCCATCAACGCCTTCTGCACATGCAGGCGATTCTCGGCCTCATCGATGGCAATGCAGGAGGGCGAGTCCATCACCGCATCGGTGGCTTTGACGTTGCGCCGCAAGGGCAGGCAATGGCTGAACAAGCCCTTGTTGGTCAGCGCCATCTTGGCTTCGTCGACGATGAAGTGCTGGTGGGCGTCGCGGATCGGCTTTTCCTGATCCCAGCGGCCGAAATACGGGATCGCGCCCCAACTCTTGGCATAGACCACATCGGCGTCACGGTAGGCACTTTCGATATCATGGCTGATGGTCAGACTGCCGCCGTTTTCGGCGACATTCTGGCGAGCGAACTCCATGTAGCGCGGATCGAGCAGGTACTCCTCGGTCGGACACAACAAGGTCACGTCCATGCCGTAGCGCGTAGCGATCTGCAAGGCCGAATTGGCGACAGCGGTGTTCAGCGGTTTCGGGTGGCAGGTCCAGGTCAGGACATACTTTCTGCGTTTCAGATCCGTGCCGAGGTGCTGCTGCAAAGCCATGATGTGGGCCAGTTCCTGACACGGATGGGTGATCGTTTCCATGTTGATCACCGGCACGGTCGCGTGTTTCGCAAATGCCTTGATCACGCGATCTTCACGATCAACCGACCAGTCCTGGAATTTCGGGAATGCGCGCACACCGATCAGTTCCACGTAGCGACTCAATACCCGTGCCACCTCAGCAATGTGTTCCTCGGTTTCGCCATCCATCACCGAGCCGACTTCGAACTCGATCGGCCAGGCATCCTTGCCCGGCGCAAGCACAATCGCCTTGCCACCGAGTTGGTGCGCGCCGAGCTCGAAACTGGTCCGCGTACGCATCGAGGGATTGAAGAACAGCAAGGCAATCGACTTGCCTTGCAAGGCGTCGCCAAGTTTCGATTGCCGGTAGGCTCTGGCCTGATCAAGCAGGTCATCCAGCTCACTACGACTCCAGTCCTGAGTGCTCAGAAAATGTCGGTTATTCATTTGTTCCCCTACAGAAATCGGATACAACGGCCCCTGTCTTGCAACAGGGTTGCCATCCATGGCAATACCCCTGCGTGCTCCTGCATTGCAGGGATACATGCCATCCATGGCAATAAAAAACCCGGCTCGATGGCCGGGTTTTCGTCGAAAAATGAAACGTGCGACAGCTACCTGGCCGAATTGAGAGGCATCGGTCGGCGCGCACGCGAAGTCATTCCAGCTGCCATGCGGGCGCTGGTCAGGACATTGGCGATGGCGAAAGGGCTGTTCATCAGACGACTGACGTTATCCGCATTCCTGTCGCAGCGCAACAAAAAAATTCGCCGCGCGTGAACCTCCGGAGCGATACCTGACCACCCCCGCACTGGATTGATCATCAAGATGCCTATTCGGCCGGCGTCACACTGATGCGCACACGCATGCGCTCGCCCGGATCGTAGTCGAGGTGTGACATGTAGACATCGCCCCGATACCGATACTGAACGTCGTAGCCGACGATCCGTCGCTCGCTGTAGCTCTCGCTGACCGTACGGCAATTCGTCTGTGTTTCTGAATAATAGCGATCATCGCGACGCGCCTGGTTGTTGCCAATCGCGCCACCGATCACGGCACCGGCCACGGTCGCGGCCTTGCGCCCATCACCCTTGCCAACCTGATTGCCAAGAGCGCCACCGACGATGGCGCCGATGACCGTGCCTGCGGTGTTGTTGCCGCGCGTGTCATAGCGATGATCGACGTTGCTGTCATAGCACTCCTCGCGAGGACGGCTGCTGACGATGTTGCCGTAGACAGGATCAACGCGAAGCACGTCAGCCCAAGCCAGGCGGCTGTTGTCGATGGCTCGATCATCGCCGTAACCACGATCCTGGCTCCACGCCAGATTGACGCAGGCAACGGCCATGCCGACCGAGAAGCCAAACATCAGGATTTTCTTGCCCATCTCTCAACTCTCCAAATCGGGGTGGTGGCATTCCGCTGCAGATCTGTCTGGATCCTGTCTTGTTTTCCGCATCAGTATCGATACGGCGCACGGACGCCACGATGTGGGTGAAATTACAACACAGGCTTACTGAATGTTGACCCAAGAATCCGACAGGTTTCAGCTCCGAGCCGGACCGGTTCATGGGCTGTTATGATCGCCGGTCGCTCTACTGTTCATAAACATCGACACCATGAAGCTGCGCCTGCACAACACCATGACCCGACGCACCGAAGCGTTCGTTCCTTTGGATCCCGAGCGGATCACGATGTACGTTTGCGGGCCTACGGTCTACAACTACATCCATGTCGGAAATGCCCGCCCTGCCGTTGTTTTCGGCCTGCTTGCCCGCCTTCTGCGACGCAACTACGGTAACCTGGTCTACGCGCGCAACATCACCGATGTCGACGACAAGATCAACGCCGCCGCGAGTGAAGCAGGCACCCCCATTTCGGCCATCACAGCTCGCTATGCACAGGCTTACCACGAAGACCTCGCCCGGCTAGGTGTCGATCCGCCAGATGTGATCCCGCACGCTACCGCGCACATGGCTGAAATCATCCTGATGTGTGAACGCCTGATCGCCAGCGGTCATGCCTATGTGGCCGAGGGGCACGTACTTTTCGAGGTTGCGCAATTCGCGGACTACGGCAAGCTGTCTGGCCGCTCGACAGAGGACATGCTGGCCGGCGCACGCATCGATGTCGCGCCTTACAAGAAAAGTCCCGGCGACTTTGTCCTGTGGAAGCCCTCGACAGAGGATCTTCCAGGCTGGGACAGCCCGTGGGGACGTGGACGGCCGGGTTGGCATATCGAATGCTCGGCGATGGCTGCAGCACATCTTGGCGAAACCATCGACATCCATGCCGGCGGCAATGATTTGCTGTTTCCGCATCATGAGAACGAGGTCGCACAAAGCACCTGCGCGCACGGAGGCAAGACGTTTGCCCGCTACTGGCTGCACAACGGCATGCTGACGTTTGGCGGCAAGAAGATGTCGAAATCACTCGGCAATGTCATGATTTTGCACGAACTGCTCGATAAGTATCCCGCTGAAGTACTGCGCTTCCTGCTTCTTCGCGCGCACTACCGGCAACCACTGGATTGGTCGGACAACACCCTCACGCAAGCGCGGGCGACGCTGGATGGCTGGTATGGCGTGTTGCGTGATCGCAGCGATGTCAAGGTGAATACAGCCGAGGAGTTCGTGCCTGAGGAATTCGAGGCGGCATTGTGCGACGACATCAACACGCCGGCAGCCTTCGCCGTACTCTCCCGGCTCGCTGATGCGGCGCGCCAGGCGCGTTCAGATGCTGATCGACACCAAACCAAGGCTGCCCTGCTCGGCGCGGCTCATCTGATCGGCTTGTTGCATGAGGATGCTGATGCATGGTTCCAGCAATTCGAATCTGGCCAGACCGTCGATGCCGCATGGGTAGAGGGGTTGCTCAACGAACGCCAGTCTGCGCGCGCCTCGAAAGACTTTGCCCGCGCCGACCAGATCCGCAAGGAGCTTGCCGAGCGCAATATCATCATTGAAGACGGTGCCGGAGGTGCACGCTGGAAAGTCGTTTCTCCGGGCGATTCTTCCACCGGATGATTCGATCGCGCGAGCGATCACCATCAGCGGCTGTGCGCCTTGACTGGAAACTGCCGTCGACGCCCACAGGTAAGGATGCATGAACGACAACACAGACAGCACGGCGAATCCGCAATCCGAATCCAGCGCTGAACTCGCGCAGCTTGCGATCGCCGAGGAATTCGGCTTTTTCAGTGACTGGACCGAGCGCTACCAGTACCTGATCGATCTCGGCCGCAAACTGCCCACATTTCCGGAGAAATGGCGAACCGACGCCAACAAGGTGCATGGTTGCCAATCCCAGGTCTGGTTGGTCTCGAACGACGACGCCGAGCACATGGAACTGCATGCCATCAGCGACTCATCGATTGTTTCCGGTCTGATCGCCCTGCTCCTTCGCGTCTATTCGGGGCGTTCGGCCAGCGAGATACTCAATACCGAACCGCGCTTTATCGAAGCCATCGGACTGGCCAAGCATTTATCGCCAACGCGCTCGAATGGTCTCGCGGCGATGCTGGCCAGGATCAAACACCATGCGGCGTCTGTAGCCGAATAAGCCTGTGGTCTTGCCGGATGGCGGTGGGCTCAGCGTGAGCGAGAGAGACCTCAAACAATCACTGAACCCGCCAGCAATTCACACGAATACGGCGCTCAACCGGCATCCCCGCGCTTGCGTACGATGAGCATGGCGAGCTCCAGCGATTGCTCGTAGTTCAGACGCGGATCGACCGATGACTTGTACGCACGCGACAGGTCTGATTCGGTCAGATCGCGCGCACCACCCATGCATTCAGTGACGTTCTCTCCGGTCAGTTCCAGATGAACGCCACCCAGCCGCGTGCCCGCCTCGGCGTGGATATCGAATACCTGATCAAGCTCGTTTCGGATGTTCTCGAATCTTCGCGTCTTGACGCCACTTCCAAGAGATTCGGTGTTGCCATGCATCGGATCGCAGCACCACAGGACCTTGCGTCCGGCAGCCTTCACCGCCTTCAACAACGGCGGCAGCGACTTGGCCACATGCTTGGATCCCATGCGGTGAATCAGGGTCAGTCGACCGGGTTCATTGTCAGGATCGAGAACATCAATCAGGCGCAGCAACTGATCAGGCTGGGTCGATACGCCTACCTTGACCCCGATCGGATTGCGGATTCCCCGGCAATACTCGACATGCGCGCCATCGATATCGGCGGTACGCATGCCGATCCACGGAAAATGAGTGGACAGATTGAACCAGCCCCAATGACGAGGTACTTGCCGGGTCATCGCCTCTTCGTAATGCAACAGCAAGGCTTCATGTGACGTATGGAAATCGACACGCTGAAATTCCGCTACCGAGCTCCCGGCCAGAGTTTCCATGAAGCGTAGCGAATTGCCGATCGACTCAACCATCTGACGGTATTCAACTTGCAAAGGCGAGTGCTCTACCCAGGCCAGATCCCAATATTCAGGGTGATGCAAATCGGCAAAACCCCCGTCAATCAACGCACGAACGAAGTTCATCGTCATCGCCGAACGCGCATGACCCTTGATCAGACGATACGGGTCGGCGCGACGTGACTCTGGATCAAACTTTGGCGCATTGACGATGTCGCCGCGATAGCTTGGCAAGGTCACGCCATCGCGGGTTTCGGTGTCTGCGGATCGCGGTTTGGCGTACTGGCCGGCAAATCGACCAACGCGCACGATCGGCAGCTTGAGGCCATGGGTCAGCACCAGGCTCATTTGCAACATGACCTTGAGCCGGTTGGAGATCAGCGGCGAAGTGCAGTCGTCGAAACTCTCGGCGCAATCGCCCCCTTGCAGTAGAAAGCGCTTGCCTTCCGCCGCATCGGCGAGCAGTCCTCGAAGCGCGAGAATTTCCCAGGATGTGACGAGCGGTGGAAGCTCCGAGAGCTTGTCAAATACGCTCGCAAATTCGGCCGGATCCTCGTAGGTGGGTTGCTGGATCGCCGGTTTCTGGCGCCAAGACGCAACTGACCAGTTTTCAGGTTCGCGGACCGGAACGATATTGCGCTCGTGTTTCATTGGCTCTCTCACATGCTGCACTGCGGCAAGCATAATGCCATAGCCAATCGCCGAGCGAAATCAGCCGCGACGGAAGCCCGCCCACAGCGCTGCGAAAAACAGCACGACAAAGCAGAGAAAGACCCAGGCAGGCATGGCCAGACCAAGAAAGGTCCAGTCGATTACACCACAGTCCTGATCGCGGATAAAAATCGTCTTGAGGAATTTGAGCGAATCGAAATTGCCCAAGGCATATTCAAACGACGGTGCGCAGCCATCAAGCTGCTCGGGAGGAAGGTTTTGCAGATAGACGTGGCGCGCTGCGATGTAGCCGCCGCCCACGGCAAACAGGGCAGTCAGCAACCCGTATACACGAGCACCGAAGCGGCCAGGTCCATGCAATGCGGCAATCAAAGCAACCAATCCAACCGCGCAAACGAAAACTCGTTGAACCATGCACAGCATGCAAGGTTCGTAGTGCTGCACGTACTGTGCAAACAATGCGTAGCCCATCAACAGTGCGCTTGCGCAGGCGATCATCAAAAATATCTTGCGTGACGAAACACGAATCATGGTGATACCTCGCAACGTTGATGAAGATGCAGTCCATTATGACCAACTGAACACAAGACGGTTCCCGCGAATCACGTCTGCAGCAAGAATATCCAGCTGCATTCCGAAGTGACCTGAAACGCGCTCCCCGAAAGCAAAAAAGCCCCGTCAAAAACGGGGCTTTTTCAATGAGCAGATGACGGCGCTCAATCCTCGGCGGCAACCGCAGCCTGCGGACGGTCAAGCAACTCGACATAAGCCATTGGCGCATTGTCACCAACGCGGAATCCGCACTTGAGGATGCGCAAATAACCGCCCTTGCGCTCGCGAAAGCGCGGGCCGAGTTCGACAAACAGCTTGCCTACTGCCTGCTTGTCACGCAAACGTGCGAATGCGAGTCGACGATTGGCAACGCCATCCGTTTTGGCCAGCGTGATCAATGGCTCGGCAACGCGACGCAGTTCCTTCGCCTTCGGCAACGTGGTGCGGATCAACTCATGCTTGAACAGGGACGCGGCCATGTTCTTGAACATCGCTTCGCGATGGCTGCTGGTGCGATTGAGTTTGCGACCGGATTTCTGGTGGCGCATGGTGTGTTCTCACTATATCTATTGTTATGAAAAGTCGGCGCCTACGTCCGACTCCCCGCGGTTGCCCGCTATTATTAGCCCCAACAAAGAGGCTTGTTTTCATACACCCCAACGGAGCAGTAGCTCTCATTAAGAGTGCGGCCACGGATGGCCGCTTCTGATGCACGAGCAGTGCGCTATTCGCACACCGCCGTTTTCCTGCTACAAAGCGATCATGGACGATCGCACAAATAACCAAGAGCAATACCCGAGTTGCGGCTAAGCCGCGATCAAGGGCGATCGCACTAAAAAATCAACCCAGTTGCATGCCGTGCGAGATCCCCGGCGGCGGCCAGGACTCAAGCTTCATGCCAAGGGAAAGTCCGCGCTGACCCAAAACGTCTTTGATTTCGGTCAACGACTTCTTGCCCAGATTCGGTGTCTTCAGCAACTCGACTTCGGTTTTCTGCACGAGATCGCCGATGTAATAAATGCTCTCGGCCTTGAGGCAGTTCGCCGAACGAACGGTCAATTCGAGGTCATCGATCGGACGCAGAAGAACTGGATCGACTCCGTTCTTGTCCGTAGTCGCATCAGCACTCTCGCGGCGAGTGAAATCGCCAAAGATCGAGATCTGATCCTGAAGGATTTCCGCCGCCTTGCGAACCGCTTCTTCGGCATCAATCGCGCCATTGGTATCGATTTCAAGCACGAGCTTGTCAAGATCGGTGCGCTGCTCAAGACGCGCGCTATCGACCTGATAGGCAACACGACGAACCGGGCAGAACGAGGCATCGAGGGGCAAACGCCCGATTGGACGTGCTTCCTCATCCGGAAGGTGACGCGAAACGGCTGGCTGATAGCCAACGCCACGCTCGACCTTCAGGCGCATGTTGAGTGCGATGTCCTTGGTCAGATGGCAGATCACATGCTCGGGATTGACGATCTCGACAGAGTGATCAAGGGTAATATCGCCAGCCGTGACAACACCTTTGCCCTTCTTGCTCAGGGTCAATGTGGCTTCGTCATGACCGTGCATGCGGATGGCGATGTCCTTGATGTTGAGCAGGACTTCAATCACATCCTCCTGCAAACCCTCAAGCGTGGTGTATTCGTGAAGTACGTTGTCGATCTCGACCTCGGTAATGGCACAACCGGGGATTGAGGACAACAGCACACGACGGAGCGCATTACCGAGAGTGTGGCCGAAACCACGCTCCAACGGCTCGACCACGACTTTTGCGTGATTGAGGTCCATACGCTCGACTTGGATGCCGCGAGGGCGCAGCACATTGGTGGATCCTGCCATGAACAGGGACTCCGAAAGTTGCGGTGAATTACTTCGAGTAAAGCTCGATGATCAGGCTCTCGTTGATATCCGAGGGTAGATCCGAGCGCTCTGGCAGCGACTTGAAAATGCCGCTGAACTTCTTCGCGTCGACCTCGACCCAAGTTGGAACCAGATCCATCTCCTGCGAGACGGTCATCGATTCCTGGACGCGCAGCTGACTACGTGCGCTCTCGGTGAGAGAAATCTCGTCGCCCGGCCGAACCTGGAAGGAAGGCAGATTGACGCGCTTGCCATTCACCGAAATTGCGCGGTGAGCAACAAGCTGACGAGCCTGGGCACGCGTTACTGCGAAACCCATGCGATAGGTGACATTGTCGAGGCGTGCTTCCAGCTGGCGCAACAGGTTTTCACCGGTATTGCCCTTCTGTGTCGTCGCCTTGACGTAGTACTTGTGGAACTGACGCTCAAGCAAGCCATACATGCGCTTGACCTTTTGCTTTTCGCGCAGCTGTACGCCGTAGTCGGACAGGCGACCCTTGCGGGCTGCTCCGTGTTGACCAGGCTTCTGCTCCAGCTTGCACTTCGAATCAATCGCGCGCGCCGGGCTCTTGAGACTGAGATCAGTGCCTTCGCGCCGAGCCAGTTTGCAGGTGGGACCGATATAACGAGCCATGTACGTATCCTTTAGACGCGACGCTTCTTCGGCGGACGGCATCCGTTGTGCGGAATGGGTGTCACGTCGATGATGTTGGTAACTTTGAAGCCGACATTGTTCAGCGAACGAACCGACGATTCGCGCCCCGGGCCTGGGCCCTTGATGCGTACTTCGATCGTCTTTACGCCATACTCGGCCGCAACTCGCGCAGCCTTTTCCGCTGCAACCTGGGCTGCAAACGGCGTTGACTTGCGCGAACCGCGAAACCCGGCTCCACCAGCAGTAGCCCAGGAGAGGGCGTTGCCTTGGCGATCGGTAATCGTGATGACGGTGTTATTGAACGAAGCTTGCACGTGACAGATTGCATCCGTCACAACACGCTTGATCTTCTTCTTCGGTTTGGAGGCCGGTTTATTCATGATTCGCTTCCGGGCAGATTATTTTCTGATCGCACGGCGCGGCCCCTTGCGGGTACGAGCGTTGGTGCGTGTACGCTGGCCGCGCATCGGCAGGCCACGGCGATGACGCAAGCCGCGATAGCAACCGAGGTCCATCAGGCGCTTGATCGCGATACCCACTTCGCGACGCAAGTCACCCTCGACCGTATATTTTGCAATTTCGTGACGGATCTTCTCGACTTCCGCCTCGGTGAGATCCTTGATCTTGGTCGACGGCGCAATACCTGCGTCCTGACAGACCTTCTTTGATCGCGAACGACCGATCCCGAAAATGTTTTGCAGCCCGATCACAGTATGTTTCTGGACCGGAAGATTGACACCCGCAATGCGCGCCATGTTTGAATGTCTCCGAAAGAACTAAATGCGCAGTGAACTTCGTATTCTATCTGTTATCGAGGGAAACTAAAACCCCCCTCGACGCCTGTCGACACCACCTGCGGGAAGTGTCTACAGCAGCCCTTGACCAGACTCTCAGCGACCTTTGAGGTTCGCCTTCTTGAGCAGGCTTTCATACTGATGTGAAACCAGGTGTGCCTGGATCTGTGACGTAAAGTCCATGACCACGACGACCACGATCAGCAGCGACGTTCCACCGAAGTAGAACGGCACGTGCCAGGCGTTGCGCAGCAAATCAGGCACCAGACACACCGCAACCAGATACACGGCACCAATGCCGGTCAAGCGGGTCATCACACCATCGATATACTCGGCTGTCGCCTTGCCCGGTCGAATCCCCGGAATCAGCGCACCCGAACGCTTCAAGTTGTCTGCGGTTTCCTGTGAATTGAAAACCAACGCGGTATAGAAGAAGGCAAAGATTGCGATCATCAATCCGTAAATGAACATATGCAGCGGC
>NZ_DASSYD010000051.1:0-4124 GCF_035703485.1 Dokdonella sp.
GTTCAACCACAGAGGTGGTTGCCGAACGGGCCCACCGTAACAGGACAAGGATTGCCGATGAAGATCAGATATTTCGGTTGGCTCATGGTGGCCGCAGCTGCGGGTTGCACTACCGTCGAGGCCAGCCAAGCAGCGTCCGCCTCGCTCTGCGAGGAAGCTCGCGGCTGGAGTTCGGCCGCATCTGAAGACGCGACGCGGATCCTTCCAAGCGAAACTTCGGAAGAAGGCGGACGCACCTATCGGTTTGACCTTGCAGGGCGTGGTGGGCTCCGAGTCCTGCATGCAGAGTGCGGATGGGCGTCCTACTCGGAATGCGCATTCCAGGTCACGCGAATCGATGGCTCGCAGTACGCGTTCTCGGATCTCTCCACGTTCGGCCTGTGGGAATACCAAGGCGCGCTCTATCTCCTCTACGGCATAGTCGACCCGAAAACAGAAGTCGATGCCGGCAAGCACAGGATCACGAAGGTCAGCAATCCGCCCACCGAGGTGTGCAACGAAATCGGGGACTACTCCGACCTGATGTAGACGCCGTCCGTTTCAAAGGGAGCTTCATGTCATGGAATACAACACGCTCACCCAAGATCAGTACAACGAGCTGGTCGGTGATCTGATCAAGCTTACGGAAAGCCTGCACACGCGCGCACAAGACATCGGTGATGGCCGTGCCACCATCGGCTACGGCTATACCTTCAACCGCGACAACAATGTTGATCTCTGGAGGGACTCCGGCATTCACCTCGCGGAATCCGAATGGCGGCAGCTTGCCGAGATCGATGCTGGCAGGCCGCGTGACCGCACGGGATTGGGGCTCGCATTCAATCGCACGCTCACTGCCGCGGAGAGCGATCAGCTTCTCGTGGCTTCGCTGCCAGAGTATGAGCGTCCCATCGAGGGGCTCGACATGCCGGTGTCACAGGAGCGCGCGGCACTTGTGTCGCTGGTCTACAACCGCGGCGCGGGCGCATATCGTGCTTCCATGCAGCCGTTTCGTGATGCTGTTGCGGCCGGTGATCGCAGCGAGGCCTGGTTTGAATTGCGCTACAACGCGTGGGGAAGCAATGCCATGTATGAGGCAGGCCTGCGCAAGCGCCGCTATATGGAATCGGAACTCTTCGGCCTTTACGACGACCCGAACAATGTTTCCACCGAAGAAGCAGTTTCAAGCTATCGGATGTATCAACTGCATCGCGAGCGCATCAATGATGACGAGCAGCGTTGGGGTGTCGACATCGACGGAAACCCCGGCCAGCGCAATCTCATCGCTGAGGCCAACCGCGACTATGCCGGTATCCTGGACACACATGGAAGCGTCAAAACGGTAGCCGAAGCACTTGAGCCCGCAAGGATACGGCTGCTATCCGATCTGAGAACCAGGTATCCAGAGATTGCGGGGCAGCTTGGCGACGAAGCTTTCAACGCTGGCGCCATCCATATTGACCCGGGCCGCGATTCCGCGAACGTTGCCGTCGCCCCGACTCATGCCGCCACACTTGATGCCACACGCAGTAATGATCGTGAAGTCGATAGCAACGACCTTCTTCTCGGGGAGGGTGGAAGTGACACGCTGATCGGCGGTCGTGGCGACGACGTGCTCATCGGCGGGGCCGGCCGCGACAGGCTGCGAGGCGGCGAAGGTGACGACACCTACGTGGTGGATGATGGCGACATCATTCGAGACGACGATCTGCGCGGCGGGATCATCTGGCATGGTCAGCGCCTCACCGGCGGCTCACACCATGAGAATGACCCCGCAGACGTGTTTCGCAGCGAAGATGGGCAGCATAGCTATCGCATGGATGGCACCCGTCTGGTGATCAGTGACGGCCGAGGACAGTCGGTGATCGTGCAGGACTATCGGCCCGGCAGCCTCGGCATCACGTTAGCTGAGGCGCCCCATCGTGATCATGATCAGGTGCCGGGCCGCTCCATCGGTGAAGCCGGGCGAACACACGTCCCGACAGGCGCGCCGGATGATCATCCGCTGCTGCGGCAGGCACGCGAAGCGGTCGCGCGTCTTGACGGAACACTCGGTCGGGCTTTCGACGATGCAAGTGAACGAATGAGTGCCAGCCTCGCCGTTCTTGCGCATCGGAAGGGCATGGAGCGCATTGATCATGTCGTGCTGAGTCAGCAAACCAGCACAGCGCGCGCAGGGGAGGCTGTGTTCATTGTGCAAGGCCGGCTGGACGATCCGGCACATCTACGGGCCCATGCGACAACCGCAACTGCCGTCGAAACGCCGGTGCGGGAGTCGCTGGCGCACCTTGAATCCCTCGAGCGCCATGATCCGGCGTTGCAGCAGAGGCCGTTCGAACAGGAGCAAGCCCAGAGGCAGGTGCGCATCATTTGATTGATCAGCCCCTATGCGCACCGCTGGCATGGGAAAACGCCAGCGCGAGAACGGGTCGGGTTCACTTACGAGATCATAGAAAGTGAACCCGACTCCTCTTTTCCCATTGAGGGAAATTGAGTCCGCCTCATTCTACGGTCCCGATTCTTATAAGGCTTGGTTTGCGACAGTGCAGGATTCAAGTGCTGCCACAGAGGTGGTTTTGAACGATGAAGAGTCGGCGGTGCCGGAAGAACGCGAGGTTCCGTAGAATGGGTTGAGCACAGCGATACCCACCCTACGAGTTGATTCCAGTGGCCAGCTTCGTACTCCGTTGAACGTGGCAGGGTCAAATCCTGATCAGTAGCTCTGTAGTTCTCTTTTGACGGCCAGGCTCACTGGTGAGGGTTTGATGAGAGTAGCGGAAGTGTTCTCGCTCAATGAGAGTGGGGCATGCGCAAACCACGGGGTCAGCCGCGGGATGTCGTGAGCAGATCGAGCAAGGGGTCCGTGAGTTTCTTGAAAGCATTCTCGAATACGGCATTCCGGTGATATTCGAGATAGGTCTTTTGGTTGGTACTGAAGGACCCGCACTTCCGGCCTTGGCCCAAGTCAATGCCGATCCGGCTGATGACGTCACTGGGCAAATGTTGGGAACGAACAAGCGCGCCGTTATCCTCGAAGGTAATCCAGCCTCGATCGAACAGATGGTCTGCAGTAGGGCTCAGCAGAAGCCCGTTATTTCCGTCGACCCGCTCATCTCCAGATGCGCACTTCGACCATGGTTTGATGTGGCTCGCTCGCAGGAAGCGAAGGTCTGCGATGCGAGTGAGTCGGCACTCCTTCTCCACGATCAGCAATCGCCGTTTGAAGAGGGACTGTTTGGTTCTAACTTCCATGATTTGGCTGTTGGCAGTGGCTGCCAACTCAATTTCCGGCGCCGCTGCGTCGGTGATTGACCTCTGGAACGGCTCGAAAGCTGATTCAAGAGGCTGCAACTTGAAGACGAGTGCTTTGCGAGGCATGCCATTGGTATCGGGAACGCCGACTTGCTGATAGGTGCTCAGGAACTGGAATTCCCCCAGAAAACGATATGGGCGGCCATGCCCCATCATCTGGAAGAGAAGGAGACGCTTGCCGCTCCGTAGATGTTCGCGAATAGCCAAGTTTCCGCCAGAGAACGTCATGTCCCCGCGTTGGCCTTCGCCGTAGTAATGCAGAACGTTCTCTTCGTCCCAGAAGTCGTGATAGCCGTGCTGCTTGCCGGCCTCTCCGGTAAACAGGATCACGTATGGACTGGTGGCAGGTGTCGAGATGCCACCTTGTCGCTGGCCGCCCAAAAGACCATGGATCTGTTCGCGTCGGTTGTAGAGCGCACCGACTTCAAAAGGCAGACTGGTCGAGGGCAGCAAGCGCTCCATGGGCGCCAGGATAACCACTGGCGACACGCTTTATAACTTTCTAATGCGCACCTGATCAGCACGGGCCAGAACCGGGATCAGAGGAACTCCCGTGCGTTGATGCAGGGGTCCGGGCCGCAAGGCCGCCCCAGGATTCGCCTCCAGTGACGCAAAAAGCGCCATCACTGTCGCCGCAAGTGTCGTCGCAGTCGCTCCCGGCGGCTCCGTTGCCCCAAAAAGCGTCAGTCGCGGCACTTGTTGACTCGAGCTTGAGCCAGGAAGCGCCTCGCGTGGCGCTTTTTGCGCCAATGCTGGCAACTGGAGCGCCGCGACCGGCGCGGGAAGGGTCGGCGCTGGCGCTTTTTTCGCCTGCCCCATGACCGGAAAGCGCC
>NZ_DASSYD010000179.1:0-16630 GCF_035703485.1 Dokdonella sp.
GTCCGGCGATCCTGCAGATCTCCTCGTACTGGCAACCCGGAGATGAGCTTCGTCTCGATCTGCTGCCGGATATCGATGCATTCGATTTTCTTTGCGAACAGCAAACGGCACGACCGGCGGCGGAACTGAAAACGATTTTGAGCGAAGCCTTGCCTCGCCGCCTCGCTCAGCGTTTGTGCGAGATCTGGTTGCATAGCAGACCGATGCGCCAGTATCGCGAAGCCGAATTGCGCGGGCTCGCCGAGCAGCTCTCGAACTGGCCGATCATTGCCAGCGGTAGCGAGGGCTACCGCACCGCTGAAGTCACCCTGGGCGGCATCGATACCGATCAGCTTTCATCCAGCACGATGCAATCAAAGCTCGTCAACGGCCTGTACTTCATCGGCGAGGCGGTCGATGTGACCGGTCATCTGGGCGGCTACAATTTCCAATGGGCATGGGCGTCCGGCCATGCCGCCGGCAATGCGATCTGATCCTCGAAAGCGATTCCCACATGTTGCGACTGACTGAAATCAAGCTGCCGCTCGATCATGCCGCCGAGGCACTGCCCGCTGCGATCTGCGCGCGGCTGGGCTTGAGTGGCGATGAGCTGCTCGGTTTCACGATCTTCCGACGCGGCGTCGATGCGCGACGCCGGTCGGCGATCCATTTCATCTACACCGTCGATGTCGAGACCCGACGCGATGCGGCATTGCTGGCAACGTTCGCAAATGATCCGCACATCCGACCGACACCGGACACGAACTATCGGTTCGTTGCGGACGGTCAATCGATGCCGCCAGGGAATCGATTGCGGCCAGTCGTCATCGGCACCGGACCGTGCGGAATCCTGGCTGCGTTGATCCTCGCCCAGATGGGCCTGAATCCGCTGATCCTCG
Organism: Dokdonella sp.; assembly: GCF_035703485.1. GTDB lineage: Bacteria > Pseudomonadota > Gammaproteobacteria > Xanthomonadales > Rhodanobacteraceae > Dokdonella. The sequence continues at coordinate 879 of NZ_DASSYD010000179.1, forward strand.
AACGCGGCAAGGCCGTTCGCGAACGGACAAGGGACACCTGGGGTTTCTGGCGCAAGAGCGTTCTCGATCCCGAATCTAACGTCCAGTTCGGCGAAGGTGGTGCCGGCACGTTTTCCGACGGCAAGCTGTACAGCCAGATCAAGGATCCGCGTCACTACGGACGCAAGGTGTTGACCGAATTCGTCAAGGCCGGTGCACCGGAGGAAATCCTCTACGTCAGCAAGCCACACATCGGCACCTTTCGCCTGGTCAAGATGGTCGAACACATGCGTGCGACGATCGAAGCCCTCGGTGGCGAGTTTCGCTTTTCATCCCGGGTGGATGACATCCTCATTGAAAATGGCCACGTTCGCGGATTGAGTCTGGCGGATGGCGAGCAGATTCCTGCTGATCACGTGGTTCTGGCGATTGGCCACAGCGCTCGTGATACGTTTGAGATGCTCCACGCGCGCGGCATCTTTATCGAGGCCAAGCCATTCTCGATCGGCTGCCGAATCGAGCATCCGCAGTCACTCATCGATCGCGCTCGCTACGGACCCAGCGCCGGCCACCCGCTGCTCGGCGCTGCAGATTACAAACTCGTTCACCACGCCAGCAACGGACGTTCGGTCTACAGCTTTTGCATGTGTCCTGGCGGCACCGTCGTTGCTGCGGCATCAGAACCTGGGCGCTTGGTCACCAATGGCATGAGTCAATATTCGCGCGACGAACGAAATGCCAACAGCGCCATCGTTGTTGCCATCACGCCAGAAGACTATCCGGGCCATCCACTCGCCGGCGTCGCCTTCCAGCGTCATTGGGAAGAGCGAGCCTTCGTTCTTGGCGGATCCAACTACAACGCACCTGCCCAACGGGTCGGTGATTTCATAGCCGGCAGCCCGTCATCGCAGTTTGGCAACGTGCTGCCTTCGTACAAGCCCGGCGTGCATCTGTGCGACCTGGCCACCGCCCTGCCCGACTTTGCCTTGCATGCCATGCGTGAAGCGATACCGGCTTTCGACAAGCAGATTCGTGGTTTCAGCCATGCCGACACACTGCTCACGGCGATCGAAACTCGCACCTCGTCGCCAATCCGCATCAAGCGCAATGACGATGACTTGCAGAGCCTCAACACGCGTGGGCTGTTTCCTGCTGGCGAAGGTGCAGGCTACGCGGGTGGAATCCTTTCGGCCGCCGTTGATGGAATCAAGGTAGCCGAGGCCCTGGCGCAATCGCTACTGGCCAATGCCACGAGTCATTCATCGGGTTGACGCGGGTCACTCACAGAACCGATTGCTTGGGATAGCTGATCTTGTGAATGCCCGCGCGATGGTAGCGGCGCGCATAGATCGGATGGGCGAACTTCAAAATCTCGATGACGCGGTCCGTGGTTTCCTGGTCCGGCGCGTAGACGAACAGGAATGCGCCGCCGCGTTGCGCAGTCTTGCGGTCATCATCGATGTAGCCTAATTCGGTTCCCACAGCACGAACAAGCTCCTGGCCCGCCCTCTCGGCCAGATTCGATCCCTCGAGCGACTCCAGTCTATCGGCCAGAAACGGGCCGTCGACAACGGCGACATTGTCCTCGGCAAAGTGCGCATCGAGAAAGCGCTGACGAATCTCATTGGCTCGCACTTCGTTGTCGAACGCGGCAAGCACGTAGTGAAGCGGGTAGAACACACCCATGGATGAGTCCGATTCCTTGAAGAAGTCCCAATGTTCTCTCATGGCCGTCTCTCCTCGTTACATGCGTTCGACAAACTTAGCCAACCCGAACCGACTCCGCGATGAACACCGGGATCCAACCGGATCGCACCTGAACGTCGAATTCGGAAACACACCCTGTTCACCAAAACACATGCAGAATGGCGCAATGTCCTGATTCCGGATCCGCGCATGAGTGTCAACGAGACTGACCCACCCGTTTCGGATCAACCCTTTCCAACGGCAGAAGTTGAAGTTGCTCCGGAGCCTGGCTCTGATTCCGAGGTCCGCCCGAGACCTACCCGTGGTGCACTGAATCGCGCGGTTCGCGAATCGCAGCTTGAAGTCAATGCAGGCATTCACCGCTTGCTGGGGATGCTCGTACTTCTGGGAACGCTGTACACCTGCTACTTCGCCAGTGAGCTGATTCTTCCCATCTTGCTTGCGGCGTTTTTCGCCTTGCTGTTGAGCCCGGTCATGAAGCGTCTCACCAGTGGCTGGCTGCCTCGCTGGATTGCCGCCTTTCTGTTGATCGCCGTTTCCATGGCGACGCTGGTCGGCATCGGCAATGCCTTGTACGCGCCGGCCTCGGAGTGGGCCAGTCGTGCGCCCCGCGTGATCCACAACGTGACACCGAAGATCAAATCGCTGATGCGCCCGCTCACGGAAGCCAACAAGATGGGCGATTCACTCAACGAAATGACCGGTGAAAAAAAGAGCCCGCAACGCGTCGTGGTGCAAGCGCCGGATCGCCCCAGCCTGCTTTCGACCACGCCGAGAGTTCTTGCCAGTGTATTGGCCGTGGTCCTGCTGACCTACTTCTTCCTGCTCTATGGCGAGACGCTGATGCGACGAACGCTGATGATGCGTTCGACCTGGCAGCAGAAGCGAGTAACGGTCGATATCATTCGATCAATCCAGAGCGACATTTCCCGCTATTTCCTGACCGTATGTTCGACCAGCATTGCCCTGGGTTGCGCGACGACGTTCCTGCTCTGGATGCTCGATGTCGACACGCCCCTGCTCTGGGGTGCGCTGGCTGCCATGCTCAACCTGACCCCCTATGTCGGCCCGATGATCATGGCCGCAATGCTGGCCATCGTCGGTTTGTCCCAGTTCCCGAGCCTTGGTGCTGCGATGCTGCCGGCGGCGGGCTATCTCGGTTTGCATCTGCTCGAAAGTCAGATTGCGACGCCGCTTGCGATCGGCCGCTCGATCAGTCTCAGCCCTCTCGCCATCATCCTCTGGCTGCTGATCTGGGGCTGGATGTGGGGAATACTGGGTCTGCTGCTGGCGGTACCGATGCTGGTCTGCGTCAAGGTCATCTGCAGTCGTGTCGAGGGCCTTGAGCGCTGGGCGATTTTACTTGAGAAATAGACTGTAACTCATTGATATCAAGTGAATTTAAAGCGCTAAAATATTGACAGGCCGGTCAATTCGGTGAAGCGACCGAGTGCGGCAGCCCCGGCAAGCGAGTTGCCCTTTTCATCCAGTCCGGGCGACCAGACCACGACGGTCATCACGCTCGGTACCACTGCGACGATACCGCCACCCACACCACTCTTGGCTGGCAGTCCGACGCGGAATGCGAATTCGCCCGCTGCGTCATAGGTGCCGCAGGTCATCATCAGGGCATTGATGCGTTTGACCCGGTCCGGCTTGATCACCGACTCTCCGCTGCGCTGGCAAATTCCGCCATTGGCGAGATGCAGGAAGGCGTGGGCCAGGTCGGCACAGCTCATCTGCAAGGCGCATTGGTGGAAATAGAAATCGAGAACGTCATCGACCTTGTTCTCGATATTGTTGAAGCTGCGCAGGAAATTGGCCAGGGCGAAGTTCCTGAATCCGGCATCACGTTCGGAGATGGCCACCTCCTCATCCATGATGATGGCCTGATTGTCGGCTCGATCACGGACAAATTCGAGCAACTTTTGCCGTGCGTTGGATGTATGCGACAGGACGACGTCGGCAATGACATGCGCACCGGCATTGATGAAAGGATTGCGTGGAATGCCCCGCTCTCGTTCAAGCTGGACGAGCGAGTTGAACGCGTTGCCTGAAGGTTCTCGCCCGACCCGCTTCCAGAGATCACTTCCCAAGGCTTCCAGAGCGAGATTCAGGGTAAATACCTTCGAGATGCTCTGGATCGAGAACAATTCATCCGTATCACCTTCGGTGTACAGCGCACCATCGAGCGTGGCGACTGCCATGCCGAAGCGGTTGGCCGGAACGCAAGCCAGTCGCGGAATATAGCTGGCTACCTTGCCTTGGCCGATGAGCGGTCGGACTTCTTCGTGGATGCGCGCCAGAACCTTCGGGATATCAAGGTCTGCGCTGGAACCGTATTGAGATCGTATGGGCGTCATGCGTGCATGGTCGCATGCACGCATGGATGACCCAACTACTGCTTCTTCGGCTTGACCATCTGCTTGTGCCCGGCGATGGCTTCTGCCGCCGCCAGGATCACGCTGCCAGGTACGCGCACCTTGTAGTCGGGGTGCGTGAACGAGAACTGCAGCTTGTGTGCGCGGTCGACAATGAACACTGAGGAAACGGGCAAGGCATGGTGACTTTCGCCAGAAGCCTTTTCGAGATCGATGCCGTAGCCCTGATATTTCCTGATCGTCTCGTCATCCACGCGAAAGGCGATGCCGAATGCCTTCAATGCAGCGGCCTTGCTGTCGGACAACAAGGTGTAGTCGAGCTTGTCCCGGGTCATCGTTCTGGCCAGTTCTTCGGGTCGATCGGGACTGATGGCAATGACGTGATAGCCGAGCGCCTCAACATCCTTGATGATCAGGCGCAGATCGCTCAATTGCGTATTGCAGTAGGGACACCAGCCGCCACGGTAGAAGACGAGGATCGCGGGCTTGCCATCCATCTGCTTCTACAGAGTGGTGTCCTTCCCGTCGAGTGTCTTCAGGACGACGTCAGGGGCCTCGCTGCCCAGCAGCAGTGGATGCACTTCGGCCGCCGATGCTGCAATTTCGCCTGCGGCAAACAAGGGCGGGCTGAGCAGCAGCAGGGCGATGAGCAAATAGCGAAACATGGAATTCTCCGAAGGTATGAAGGGAGAGAAGACAGGTTCAAGGTGAATCTTCTTGCATCGTCACGCAAACCTGGTCGCGTAGAGCCAGTTGCTCGTTGCTCTGCAAGGATGGCAAGCAAGATAGAGGAAACTTTGCGCCATGTATCATGGTCAGTCCCGATCCGCGCATTCTGCGAACACCCATGAGCCAGGTTCCGCCAGACGATCCCCATGATCACCCACCCGTGTCATGGCGCGCGGCGGTTCACCGCATGTTTTCACTCGTGCAGTGGCGTCGGCGCATATTGTTCTGGTCCGGCGCCATCATGGTCGGTCTTGCCGCCGTCGGATTCGCGCGCCTCGCCGACCACGCTTTTGAACTGTTCAAGACCATTGTTGCGCACAATGCCTATTGGCCTTTCCTGCTGACACCGGCGGTTTTTGCCCTGTTGGCCTGGCTCACCCAGGGCTTTCTGAAACCCACTCGTGGCTCTGGCATCCCGCAGGCTATCGCTGCCTTGCAGGTGAATGACGAGCCGTTCCGGCACGGCCTGCTTTCCTTACGGGTGGCGCTCGGCAAAATGGGCTTGACCCTTGTCGCGCTGATCGGCGGCGCATCGATTGGGCGTGAGGGTCCGACCGTCCATGTGGGAGCAGGATTGCTCTATTCGCTGGGGCATCGATTCGGCTTCGACGATCCGGCGGCGAGCGCGCGCTTCATTCTTGCCGGCTCTGCAGCGGGCCTTGCAGCGGCTTTCAACACGCCACTGGCTGGCGTGGTCTTCGCGATCGAGGAAATGAGCGGTGCCCTCGAGCATCGCATGAGCGGCATTCTCCTGACCGCCGTGATCATCGCCGGCGTGGTTTCACTCGGCATCCTCGGCAACTACGCCTATTTCGGGCATATCAACATCGGCTTGCCGCTCGGCAAGGCGTGGCTCGCTGTGCTGGTTACCGGCGCATTGTGCGGAATTGCCGGTGGCATGTTTGCACGCCTCATTCTTCCCGACGATGGCGGATTTCGCGGCTTCGTCGGTCGCTTGCGCAAGCGTCAGCCAGTGGTTTTTGCGGCGGCCTGCGGAATGGCCCTGGTTCTGCTGAGCCAACTTTCGGAAGTCGGCTTGTATGGCACCGGATACGATCAGGCCCGATCCATTCTCGAAGGTCAGATGACCCAGACCGAGGCCTACGGCTTGTTGAAATTTTGCGGCAATATCGCCTCGTATTGGGCCGGCATACCGGGTGGCATCTTTTCACCGGCACTCTCGGTCGGTGCGGGATTCGGCGCGAACATCAGCGCTTTTCTACCCGGGACCGACCCGTCCGCCGTAGTCCTGCTGGCCATGGCCGCCTATCTCGCCGGGGTGACCCAGTCACCGCTGACCGCAGCCGTCATTTCGATGGAATTGACCGCCAATCAGCAAATGTTCCTGCCCATTCTTGCGGCCTGTCTGCTGGCCAGGGCGAGCTCTTCGCTGGTTTGTCGCAAACCGGTCTATCGTGCCCTTTCCGACAACCTGATCGAAGCCTACGAGAAATTGCGAGCGGAAACCGAAAGCACGGAGCTGAAGTTTTCCACGGCCGCTGACCTGCCCATTGTGGATGAGCCCGAGTCAGCGCAAGGCGTGCCTTCGTCAGTGGCTGATTCCGGCGCGATCCCGGAAAGCAGCAAGACAAGCGACGCGACGCAGACCGGAATTCATCCAGTCAAGCCGCAGGACCCTCCCGTCGCTTGATCAGCATTGAGGAACCGAGCGGGCGACAATCGTATTGCGTCCCTTGCCCTTGGCCAGATAGAGCGCCTTGTCGGCCATGCCAACCAGTGCCTCGCAAGTCAGCTTTGTCGATGGCTGGACCGAGGCGACGCCGATACTTGCGGTGACGACGTGTGCAATCGGAGAAGTCGGATGTTCGATGCCGAGTTCGACAATTGAGCGCCTGAGCTGCTCAGCGATATGCCGAGCCCCGGCCAGATCACGTCCAGGCAGAATGACGGCGAACTCCTCGCCGCCGAAGCGAGCAACAAGATCTGCTGCCTCGAATTGCCCGGCGCAATGTTGCGCCAGGAGGCGCAGGCATTCATCACCGTGCTGATGACCGTGAGAGTCGTTGAGCAGCTTGAAGCAATCGACATCGGCCAAAAGCAACGACAACGGAGAGTCGAGAGCAAGATGGCGGTTCCAGGCCTTCTTCAACTCCTCGTCGAAACAGCGCCGATTGGCGATTCCGGTCAGGCCATCGCTCTTCGAAAGCTGTAGCAGCTTCTGGTTGGCGACCTCCAGCTCATTCACAACCAGGGCTAGCCGCACAGCGCCTGCAATCTGCAACGCGATCGCATCGAATACCGAGCAGACTTCGCGGGTAAAGAAGTCGGAGCGTGTACTTTCCAGATTCAGCACGCCATGCAGAACACCTCGCTACTGGATAGGCACGAGGTATTCCGAGCACACCAGACTATTGCCGGCGACGTAGTCAGGATCATCCGTGACATCAGCGATCAACTGAGCCTGGCGGGTTCGGACACAGCGTCCGGCAGCACCGAGTTCGACCGGCCAGGGCAACTCGCTTGGCAGGACCAGGTCGATATGTCCCGAGCAAACTTCATCGATGAAGAACGAATGGCTTTCATCAAGCAGGATGATGCTGGCGACGGTTACCGGGAGGCGCGTGATGATGCAATCGACGATTCGCTTGAGTACCGCCTTCAGCGAATCACCCTGCAATGCCTCGCTGGAAACTTCAGCCAGGATGTCGGCCAGCATGATTTGCCGATTGGCAGCCGCTTGCTTGGTCCACGCCGCATGAGGCGACAGCGGCGCCACTAGCGCCCGTGCCGAACTTGCCATGCATCCTCCCCCGGACGATCAGGTTGCCTCTTCTTGAGCTCCGTCAAGAAAGTACGGCACCACTTCGCCCTTGATTTTCAAGGTAATCGGCCTTCCCCGGCGGTCGAGCGACTTGCCCGCGGCCACGCGAATCCAGCCTTCGCTGACACAATACTCCTCTACGGTCGTGCGTTCCTCCCCGTTGAATCGAATGCCGATGCCGCGCGCCAGCAGCGCCTCATCATGGAACGGGCTCTTGGGGTCGACCGAAAGGCGATCTGGAAGTGTTTCAGACATTCAGCATGCTCCGCTTCTGATTTTCACAAGATGGAATGCCAATCGTACGTGATCAGCCATTTCAACGCCGCAACTGGCGCAGGTTTGCGCTTGGGGTACGGCAGCGCGTCGGCGAACGGACAAGATTCGCGGCCATTCGGGCCCGATTGGCGATGGCACCGGCAAGGCGCGTGGTCGAGGATGAAACCCGAATGTCCAAAGGGTTCGTTTTTCCCGGCAAAGACGTCTATGGTTCCCTGCCCGGCACATTCATGTAGACCCGCGCATGCATTCCGACGACGACAAGACCCGTTTGATCTCCAGGCCCAGTTCCGACGCCGCAACACACGTTGTCAGCGTGCCGATGGATTTGACTCTTCGCCTTGGCGATGTCGCCACGGTGCAGATGACCGCAGCAGCGGCGGATGACGATTCGGAAACGCTTCCAATCGATTCGTCGCAACAAGGAAATCATCAGCCCGAGCCGAACAAGGTGCCGAGTCCCGGCAACACTTCCGGGAACGGCGATCCGTCGGCAACAGAAGGCGATCGTGTTCGCTATGTCATCGTCGGCGAGGCCGGCCGCGGCGGCATGGCAACCGTGCATATCGCCCATGATCCGGCACTGCTTCGGAAGGTGGCCCTCAAGCAACTTTCCGATGATCTGCGTGGTGTCGACCAGGCTCATCTGCGCTTTTTGCGCGAAGTCCAGGTCACCGCTCAGCTTGATCACCCCTACATCGTTCCTGTGTATGGGCTTGAAGTGGCTCCCGGGGGTGCGCCTGCCTATGCGATGAAGCTGGTTACCGGGCAAACGATTTTCGACTATCTGCAGGAAACGATTGCGGCCTACGATGCTGGTAACAAGCCGGATGAAGCGCACAGTCTTTCTGCGCGCATCGAGCATCTGGTCAAGATTTGCGAGGCGGTCGATTACGCCCACGGCAAGGGTGTCATTCACCGTGACCTCAAGCCGGCCAACATCATGCTTGGCGAGCATGGCGAAATCTATGTGATGGATTGGGGCATCTGCCGACTGTTCGCCGATTCCGGTCCCGAAGACGATATTGGCGCCAGCCTCAGCGACAGCACGGGAGGAGTCCAGACCGAGTACGGCACCGTCGTTGGTACTCCGCGCTACATGTCGCCCGAGCAGGCGCAAGGCCGGGTTGATGAAATAGGCCCGCACAGCGATCAATGTGCGCTTGGATTGATGCTGTTTGAAATCGTCACCCTCAAGGCACCGTTCGCCGGACGCACCCCACAGGAAGTTCTGCGCAACGCGGCTTCGGCGCATCGCGTCGCACTCAGTCATGCGTTTGAACGACGCGCCATCGATGCTCCGCTTCGGGCGATCATCGAACGGGCAACGCGCAAGGATCCGCGGCAGCGCTATTCGAGCGTTGGCGAACTGGCGGACGATTTGCGCCGCTACCTGCGCGGGGAGCCGGTGCACGCCCTGCCCGACTCAACCTGGCAGCGTGCGCAGCGATTCGCCGGCCATCATCGACAAGGCATGCTGCTATCGCTGGTCGGCTTGATTGCTGCGGCATCGCTGGGCTTCCTCGCCCTGAATTGGCACCATGAAAGGCTTGCTGACGCAGCCCGCGCACTGGAGAGCCAACAACGCGACTTGATGGAGCATGTCGCGCATGAAGGCGACAAGCTGCAGATGCAGTTGGCGCTGGTGCAGAGTCAACTGGAATCCCTGGCCCTGGCCGCCGCCCAGCTCGCTCAATTCGGCACACCGGATCGCAATGCGCAAATCTATTGGGATGAAGACTTCCTCGACCCCTCCACACGGCCGCCGGATTTCGCATTGAATCCACAAACCGGGCGCGAAGTGAGTACCCAATCGGCGACGTGGAGTGTCGCTCCGGGAATCGATCGCATCGCACTTGTGCCTCTTGCGCAACGTCTGTCGCACCTTCGGGGCTATCGCAACCAGCTACTTGAACTGACCCGAAACAGTCTCGGCGGCGGGCAATACGCGAGCGGTTTGATCGAACTCAAGCTCGCTCTGCAGCAAGGTTTGTTCATGCACTATCCCGGCCACGTTCTTGTGCAGGCAGACGATCTTCGCCAAAGCGTTTGGTATGGCGATGTCAAGGCACAATCCGGATCGCGCTGGGGTCTCCCTCACGTCGACGCCGAGGGCGACGATGTGCTGTTGTCGCTGACCAGCCCCTTGCGCGATCCTGACGGCGGGTTCCTCGGTGCGCTTTCGATGGATGTCGCCGTGGATTTCATCGTTCACAACCTGCTGCGAACGGATGACGGCCACGTTCTGATCCTGCTCGATGCTGACGCTCGCGTTCTCGCTTCGGAGGATTTGCTGACCGAACCGGTCGTCGGCACGGGGGCCGTACTGCTTGAGCCATTTGGCGATGCAACGTTGCGCAAGGCTTTCAAGGAGGATGAAGTGGGCGCGGTTGCGACGACTCTGTCAGGCAGGAGCGTAAGTGTCGCTTTCGACCATATCCAGCCGCTGGGCTGGATCCTGGTCCTGGTCTCCGAAGATTCGCAAGCTCAATGAGATCGGGCAGTCGGTCCGTTTTGCCAGCAAGCATCTTGCCCGCGCAGCGCAGGCTCTGACTGGAGCCTGCGCTGGCAACCGAAAACCGTGATCAAGGTTTGCCGTCTACTCAACAACCGCCGGCAATTTCTCCGACGCTTCCGTTTCGACCTTGAGCTTGTCATCACGAACGCTCAGTCGAACCTTGCCGCCACCATGGAGTTCACCGAACAGAAGTTCATCGGCAAGTGCGCGTTTGATGTTGTCCTGAATGACGCGGGCCATGGGCCTCGCACCCATTTGCGGATCAAAGCCATGCTCGGCCAGCCATTTGCGTGCATCGGCACCGACATCAAGCGACACATGTTTTTCCAGGAGCTGTGCTTCAAGTTCAATCAGGAACTTGTCGACGACGCGCAGGATGTGGTCGAAGTCGAGCGCGCCGAACTGAACGATCGCATCGAGGCGATTGCGGAATTCGGGCGTGAACGCCTTGCGAATGATTTCCATCGCGTCGGAGGCATGGTTCTGATCGACAAAGCCGATCGTTCGCCGGGCCGCGGTCTGCGCGCCGGCGTTGGTCGTCATCACCACGATCACATTCTTGAAGTTCGCTTCGCGGCCGTTGGTGTCGGTCAGCGCGCCACGATCCATGATCTGCAGCAGCACGTTGTAGACATCGGGATGGGCCTTCTCGATCTCGTCGAGCAGGAGCACGCAATGCGGATGCTTGACGATCTGCTCAGTCAACAGACCACCCTGATCAAAGCCGACGTATCCCGGAGGCGCGCCGATCAGACGTGATACCGAATGCGCTTCCATGTATTCGGACATGTCGAATCGAACCAGCTCGACACCGAGTTGCAAGGCAAGTTGTCGGGTGACTTCGGTCTTGCCGACACCGGTCGGACCGGCAAACAGGAAGTTGCCGATCGGCTTGTCCGGATCACCGAGCCCGGAGCGCGCCATCTTGATCGCGCTGGTCAACGCTTCAATCGCCGAGTCCTGGCCGAACACAACCATCTTGAGGTTGCGATCGAGATTGCGCAGGACATCACGATCAGAAGCCGAGACCTGCTTTGGCGGAATACGCGCCATGCGCGCCACGATGTACTCGATCTCGGGCACATCAACGGTGCCTGACCGCTCTGCTTCCGGCAGCAGGCGCTGACGAGCACCGGCTTCATCAATGACATCAATGGCCTTGTCTGGCAGCAGACGATCGGTGATGTGCTTGACCGACAGATCGACCGCTGCTTTCAGGGCATCACCGGTGTATTCGACATGATGATGCTCCTCGAAACGGGATTTGAGGCCGTTGAGGATCTCGACACTCTCGGCAATGCTCGGTTCAATCACGTCAATCTTCTGGAATCGCCGAGCCAGCGCCCTGTCCTTCTCGAACACGCCGCGATACTCCTGGAAGGTCGTCGAGCCGATGCAGCGCATCTCGCCGGAAGCCAGCATCGGCTTGATCAGGTTCGATGCATCCATGGTTCCACCCGATGCCGAACCCGCACCGATGATGGTGTGGATCTCGTCGATGAAGAGGATAGCGCCGGGTTCCTTGCGCAACTGGTTGATGACGGCCTTGAGGCGCTTTTCGAAGTCGCCGCGATACTTGGTGCCCGCAACCAGCGCACCCAGATCGAGCGCGTAGATGATTGCGTCCTTGAGCACATCAGGGACCTGACCCTCGACAATGCGTTTGGCCAGGCCCTCGGCCAATGCGGTCTTGCCGACTCCGGCCTCGCCGACAAAAAGCGGATTGTTCTTGCGCCGTCGACACAACACCTGAATTGTGCGCTCGATTTCCAGTTCACGTCCGATCAACGGATCGATCTTGCCCTGACTGGCCAGTTCGTTGAGATTGTTGGCGAAATCATTCAGCGGGTTTCCGCGTGGTTCATCGCCCGCCTCGCCTTCGCGATTTGGCGCGTCGGCACCCGATTCCTGAGCCGATTCATCGCTCAGCTTGGCAATGCCATGCGAGAGAAAATTGACCACATCAAGCCGGTTCACATCCTGCTGGCCGAGGAAGTAGACCGCATGTGAATCCTTTTCACCGAAGATCGCGACCAGCACATTGGCGCCGGTAACCTCTTTGCGACCGGATGACTGCACGTGATAGACCGCTCGCTGCAACACGCGCTGGAAACCGAGCGTCGGTTGCGTATCGCGCTCGTCCGCTTGCGGAAGCACGGGCACGGTTTCGGCGATAATCGAGCGCAAGTCACGACCGAGTTTGTCGGCTTCCGCTCCGCAGGCGCGCAATACCTGGATGGCTGATGGGTTTTCGAGCAACGCGAGCAACAAATGCTCCACCGTCATGAATTCATGACGCTGCTCTCTGGCCTCCTTGTAGCACTGGCCGATGGTGAGTTCTAGATCCTTGCTGAACATCCGTTATTGCCTCGCTGGATGACTGATGCATCGGATATGAGGGTGTATCAGGCTTTTTCCATGGTGCACAGCAGGGGATGCTGATGTGTTCTCGAAAATTCGTTGACCTGAGTCACCTTCGTTTCTGCAACTTCCCGGGTGTACACGCCGCACACGCCCTTGCCGCGCGTATGTACATGCAACATGACCTGGGTGGCGCGTTCGCGATCCAGGGTGAAAAAGGTTTCCAGCACAACGACAACGAAATCCATCGGCGTGAAGTCGTCGTTGAGGATCACGACCTGATACATCGGCGGTTTGGCCACCTGCGGCGGCGCAACCTCCACGGCAATGCCGTGTTCGTGATCATTTTCGTGTTGTGGATCCTGGGGCATGGTTCAGTTGGGTGTTCAGTGTTGGCTATCAGTATAGGTTGAGCCGATCATGGTTCAAGGGCGAATTGTGCAACTACACCTGCAGATTGTCGGATTTTTCGGGTTGAGGCCGAAAATCGATCATCAGATCAGGTCGAGTCGCAATTGCAGTTTTACCAGGCAAAGTCCGTCAGGCTGCTAAACTTCCCGACCATGAGCATTGATCAAATCCAATCGACGGCACTCGAAACCGAGCCTCGGGTCTGGTGCCCACAGGTAACCGTGGCTACCGTTGTACCGAGGGGCCGGCACTTTTTGCTGGTCGAAGAACAAGTCCATGGTCGCACGGTCATCAATCAACCGGCCGGGCACCTCGAGCCCGATGAAAGCCTGCAATCGGCGGCCATACGTGAAACCCTCGAGGAAACCGGTTGGGATGTCGAACTGGATTGTCTGATCGGCGTGCAACAATGGGTCAGCAGTCAATCCGGAAGCCAGTTCGTCCGCTTCACCTTTGCCGCTCACCCGGTTTACCACGATCCCTCGCGCCCACTGGACAGGGGCATCTTGCGCGCGCTGTGGCTGGATCGCGACGAAATCATCGCTGCCGGCGACCGTCTGCGCAGTCCCTTGATCCTGCACAGCATCGACGATTGGCTCGCCGGCAGACACTTGCCGCTGAACAGCGTCAGCCAACTTGCGCCCGGTACCCCGTCGATCTGATCCGATGACAAACGGACTGACCATGATCGGCGTTTCAGGTGGCGTCGATTCCTCTGTTGCTGCCTTGCTGCTGGCCCGGCGCGGAATGCCGCTGGCCGGCCTGTTCATGCAGAACTGGGAAGAAGACGAACGCTTCGGTCCTTGCCGCGCTGCCGAGGATCGCAAGGACGCCGTGGCCATCTGCGCGCAACTCGGTATTCCGTTTCACGCGCGAAATTTTGCCCGCGAGTACTGGGATCAGGTGTTTGAGCACTTTCTGTCCGAATACCGCGTCGGGCGCACGCCGAACCCTGATGTGTTGTGCAACCGTGAAATCAAGTTCAAGACCTTCCTCGATCATGCCCGCGATCTCGGTGCGGACCGTATCGCCACCGGACATTACGCTCGAAATGATTGCCGGGATGGCCAATGGCGATTGTTGCGCGGGCGCGACGACAACAAGGATCAAAGCTATTTTCTCTATGCGCTGGGTCAGGATCAGCTCGCGGCGACCTTGTTTCCGGTCGGCGAACTGGCTAAACCTGAAGTGCGCCGCATCGCCCGCGAAGCCGGTTTGTCCATCCATGCGAAAAAAGACTCAACCGGCATCTGCTTTATTGGCGAGCGCGATATCCGCGAATTCCTTGGCCGTTATATTCCCGCCCAGACCGGTCAGATCCTGACTCCGCAAGGCGCGCGTGTTGGCGAACATCAAGGCGCCTGGTATTACACCCTTGGTCAACGTGGTGGGCTCGGCATCGGTGGTCGCCGTGATTCCAGCGGCGAACCCTGGTATGTGGTCGGCAAGGATGTCGGCAAGAACATCCTGTATGCGGTGCAAGGCAATGCCAATCAGTGGTTGCAATCGACTCGGCTGGTCGCAAGTGAACTGAGTTGGGTTTCCGGCTCTGCTCCGACCGCTGAATTCCGTTGCAGCGCGAAAATCCGTTACCGTCAACCTGATCAGGAGTGTCTGGTGAGGGTCAATGGAAATGAATGCCACGTCCAGTTCGATCAAGCCCAGCGCGCGGCGACACCGGGTCAATCGATTGTCTTCTACGATGGCGAATGCTGTCTGGGCGGCGGCGTGATCGAACGCAGCAATGCACCCTTTGGCGGCTGGCGGACAAGTGATGGGCCCCATGCACAGGACTAATCACATGCGTGAATCCCGCGTAATCGCTCTTGCCGGGGTATATCAGGCTTGTGCCCTCGTCCACTCGATAGCCACGGAAGGGCGCGCGGACAGCGTCGCTGTCGAATCGAGTCTGGCCAGCCTGTTCCGTATCGACAGCGACAGCGCCGCCGATGCCTTCGGCGGATTGCCGGGCGTACGACTGGGGATCGAGCAATTGATCAGCAGTTTCAGCGGCGACCACCAGTCAGTTGCCGTCGCGCGGCTGGTACTCGGCGTTCTCAGGCTCGAACGCAAGCTCGCCAGCCGCAAGCAAATGCTTCAGCAACTGCGTGAAGGCATCGATTCCATCCAGCGCCAGGTTGATCATCTCGGCGTCGATCACGCCACGGTCAAGGTTCGGTTGGCCGATCTCTACAGCGAAACCTTGTCGCAACTGAAGCCGCGCATCGTCGTTCATGGCAATCCGACCCATCTGTCCGATCCGAAACGCGTCGAGCAGATTCGTGCCTTGCTGCTGGCCGCAATTCGCGCGGCCGTGCTCTGGCGCCAGGTCGGCGGCAGCCAATGGCGACTGCTCCTGCGACGTGGCGAGTACACGATGCTGGCCCGCGGCTTGCTAACCCGCTGCACGCTTGATCGGGGCTAACAGCCTGTCAAGGCGACGCTGATCAGCGTTGCCTTAAGGCATCGCTGATCAAGTGGCGCAATCGTCACGACGCCTGTCTGCGTGCAGATCGCGGCGCGCTGGCGCAGATGCACTGGCCGTGCTTCAAGCCAGCGCAACAAAGAGCTGCGCGCAGACAGGTGTCGCCTAACCGATTGTTTTTGT
>NZ_DASSYD010000161.1:0-19790 GCF_035703485.1 Dokdonella sp.
CTTGAAGCGACTGCATGGATGCAGGAGGTAGAGCAACGCAGGAGCAGTTGCCGACACGGCCAGTGCATCTGCGCCAGCGCGCCGCGATCTGCACGCAGACAGGCGTCGTGACGATTGCGCCACTTGATCAGCGTTGCCCTAAGCGGTTGACGCCATTCAGGCATCTACAGGCGTATTGTCCGGATGCAGCCATCCCGACTCGCCATCGGCGTAATGCTCATTTTTCCAGATCGGTACGCGCAACTTGATTTCGTCGATGATCCAGCGGCTGGCGTCATAGGCAGCGCCGCGGTGGTCGGCACTGACACCGACCCAGACGGCCAGATCGCCGATGGCCAGGCTACCGGTACGATGCACCGCGCTGGCGGCGCGCAAACTGAATCGGCGCAAGGCTTCGATGAGAATGGATTCGCCTTCGCTCAAGGCCAGCGGTGCGTAGGCCTGATAGTCGAGTTGATGGACTGCCCGGCCGTCGTTGTGGTTGCGGACCCAACCTTCGAAGATGACGCAGGCACCCGCACCGGCATCATCGAGCCGGCGCTTCTCGACGGCTGGATCGATCGCGTCTTCGGACAGGCTGAAGGCGTTCATCCGCCCGATACCGGTGGCAGAAAGACGATTTCATCGCCTTCGCTCAACGTGTGGTACCAATCGACAAATTGGCCGTTCACGGCAACGCGCAGGCGATCCGTGCCGAGACTGAAACCATGACGCTGGCGGACTTCGGCATAAAGTGTTGCGGGATCGCCGGCATCTGTTTCGACAGACTCTCCGGAGCAACCGGCTTGATCGGCGAGGCTGGCGAAATACAACAATCGCACGTTCATGGCTGCACCCTGCCCGCCTTGACCGAGCGCTTGCCGCCACGCTTTTCGAGCAGGCGAATATTATCGATGACAATCTCGTGACTGAGCGCCTTGCACATGTCGTAGACGGTCAATGCGGCGATGCTCGCTCCGGTCAGTGCTTCCATTTCGACTCCGGTCTTGTGCGTGATCGCGACTTCGCAGCGGATCACCAGTTCGGTCGCGGAAACAAATTCCGTCTCGAAACGGCAATTCTCGATCGGCAACGGATGGCAGAACGGGATCAGCTCATGCGTGCGCTTGACCGCCAGGGTGCCGGCGATAATGGCGGTATCGAGTACCGGGCCCTTGGCCGAACGCAGGCCGTCTGCCTGCAGGGTCGCGGCAACGTCGGGCGGAAATCGAATCGTCGCCGACGCCACTGCCACGCGCCGTGTCGCCTGCTTGGCGCCGACATCGACCATCGCCGGTCGACCGGACTCATCGATATGACTCAGTTTTTCCGACATCGCTGATCTTGATTCCAGTAATTTGAGAGTGGGATTGAAGGTTCAGCCGCCAATCTCGTACATCTCGACATGCTTGCGTTGTGACGCACCGGCCCGACCGCGGATCTCGCTATAACGATCATCCCGCGAGGACCAGACCGCGGCAATCAGTGCGGCCAGCTCGGCGTCACTGGCGCCGGCTCGCATCGGCCCAAGCAGATCGTGACCGCTGTTGGCGAACAGGCAGGTGTAGAGGCGCCCGTCGGCAGAAAGTCGCGCGCGCGTGCAGTCACCACAAAACGGCTCGCTGACCGAACTGATGAAACCAATTTCACCGCCACCATCGACAAACTCCCAACGCTGTGCAACTTCGCCACCGTAGTTGGCCGGCAAGGCGCGCAGCGGCCAGCGTGCGCCAATGCGCTCGCGCAATTCTGCGCTCGGCACAACCCGATCCAGGCGCCATTCGTTGCAGGTACCAACATCCATGTATTCGATGAAGCGCAGGATGTGTCCGCTGCCGCGAAAGTGCTCGATCATGTCGAGCACATGGACATCGTTGATGTCGCGCATGACCACGCTGTTGAGTTTGAGTGAATTGAATCCCGCAGCAGTTGCTGCGTCGATGGCCGCAAACAAATCAGCGACATCACCACGATCTCCGGAGAGGCTTCGATAGGCCTCGGGATCCAGCGTGTCGACACTCAAGGTAATTCGCTGCAGTCCGGCATCACGCAGCGCCTTGGCCGACTTCGGCAGCAGGCTGCCGTTGGTCGTCATCGCGATATCGTCGATGCCGTCGATGCTTGCCAGTTGCCGCACCAGCTCCGGCAGTTCGCGGCGCAGCAGCGGCTCGCCGCCGGTCAGGCGAAGTTTGCGTACACCGAGTCCGGCGAATATCCGTGCGAGACGCTCAATCTCCTCGAACCGAAGTCGCCCGGCTTTGCTCAGAAACTGATGATCGCGCGGGTAGTCATCCTCGGGCATGCAATACGGACAGCGAAAATTGCAGCGATCGATCACGGAAATCCGCAGATCGGTCAGCGCCCGCGAACGTCGATCCAGCGGCGGCGCAGTGTCGATGCGCAAGGGAATACGCGCACCCATCAGTCAGCCGCCTCAATTTGCACGGTGGACGATTCGTGTGGCGGGGCCAAGGCAATCGCCTCGCCGCGATCTGCAACGCGATAGCCCCGCTTGCGCAGTGTCTCGGCTTCGGCCAGCGATGCGTAGTGGTAGAGAACCAGACGTTCGCGCAATTCCGCAGGATATTCGCGCTCAACGTCGTCGATACCGGTGTGCGAAGGATTTCCATGCACGACGCAATCGTGAGCGACGAGCTCTTTCGAGCCCGCGATACACGAGAGAACCTCGGGAATCGGTCGCGTATCGCCGGTCCAGACGACACTTTCGCGCAAAGCAATCCCGAACGAAGTCATCGGCGCATGATGGCGAGTCGGAAACACATCGAACCAGAGGCCCTGATGCCAGAAGCCGCGTGACAGCGGGATCAACTGGAAGGCATCCCAGAAGTTCGCACCGCCTTCGGCGAGGACTTGCGGATAGTCGGCAACGCGCGATTGCAGGATCGGCACCAGAGCCGCATGTGCATAAATTCGCAAATGGCCGCGCATGGCCGGATTGAAATAGGTCGAGAAGAACAAGCGTTCGAGCCCGCCGACATGATCCATGTGGGCATGGGTCAGATAGATTGCCTTCGGTGCCGTCTGATAGCGATCGAGGTATGCAGTGAGCGCATCCGGTCCGCAATCGATCATCAGCAGAGGATCGTCGTCGCACTCAATGACCGCTGCAGACGAGCCAAGCTCAACCGCGTTCGCATTGCCAACGCCAAGAAACCGCAGGGCGAGATTCAAGCGATCTCCCCCCGCGCATAACGATCCGCGAGGCTGCGATGATAGGCGGCCAACATCGGATGCCAGAATACCTCGTCGAAATCACTCATATGCCTGCCTGCCTGCAGTTTTCGGAACGAGCGCAAAAGGCGCTGCAGGTTGGCCTGCTGCCAGGTCATGGCCGGTTTGCGTTTGGCGCAGCGATCGAAATCGATCAGCCAGACCTTGCCACCGCCGTCAACGAGGAGATTGTTGGCATTCAAATCCGCATGCCAGACCCCCTGCGAGTGGAAGCTGGCCAGGGTGCGCCCGACCCGGGTTGCCAGTACGGCGTCCAGGCCCTTCGCGGCCAGGCGTTGCGCCAGGGTCTGCACGCCGGGAATCTGCCGGGTTATCAGATCAGCGCGATAGCTCAAACCCTTGCGCACGTAGCGAGCCATCACCGGCGTGGGCACCGGCAGGCCCGCGCCGATCAACTCGACGAGCAAACGGAACTCGCGAAATGCCCGACAGCGCTTGCTTCCGGTCCACAGGAAACGGTCGGAATTGACCCGAGCGATGAGTCCGCCTCGATGATAGTGACGCAGAACGCAGGCACCGAATGGGGCGTCAAAGAAAACGACTTCGCCACGCCCGGCCCGGGTCGCGGCATCGCCACTCGCCGCCTGTTCGAACCAGCGCTCGTCGGCTTTCGCCATCTGCGTGGAATCAAACAGGATGGCGCCATTCGCGGTAGCTTGGATTTGCGCCTTGATCATCACTTGGGGAATCATTCGAGCCCTTCAGGAGGTCGAGTTTAGCAGCCAGCCGGATTTGACTCGGTCGGCCTGGGAAAGTGTCGTCACTCCGCTGAATTCTCAGCTCAGTCGGCACAGCCGACGGACTGCAGGGCAAACCGGAGCCACGCTCCACGCCTTCTTCATTGTTGCGCGTCTGGCAACCAATCGGGATCAGCGGTCTGTCCGATGCATCCTACTCGCGCACGTGAATTTGCATTTCGCACTTGTCGGTCAGGCCTGAGACAATAGACGGCCCACGAATGTTCAGGAGTTCGCAGCCGAATGCGCAATCGAAAAGCTGGCGAACCCGCTGCGGCGCCAGAATCCCTCTGCATCCTGCGCACCTCGGCGATCGGCGATGTGACCCATGTCGTGCCGCTGATCCGTACCCTGCAGGCCGCCCTGCCACAAACTCGCCTGACCTGGCTGATCGGCAAACTGGAACATCGCGTGGTCGGTGACTTGCCCGGCGTGGAATTCATCGTTTTCGACAAATCGGCCAGACGCGAAGGCTTTCGTGCTGTGCGCGAAAAGCTGGCAGGTCGTCGATTTTCAGCCTTGCTGCACATGCAGGTTGCCTTGCGCTCCAACATTCTCAGCGTGCTGGTCAAATCGCCGTTGCGCATCGGCTACGACCGCGCGCGCTCGAAGGACCTGCACGGCCTGTTCATCAACTGCCGGATTCCCTCACGCAAGGGCCAGCATGTGCTGGATGCGATGGCGAGCTTCCTCGAACCACTGGGTCTGAGTCAGGAATCCGTACGCTGGGATATTCCGATTCCCGCGGAAGCCGAGGAATTCGCCGCGCAACATTTGCCGGGTGACAAACGCATCCTGCTGATCAGCCCTACTTCCAGCCACCGCCTGCGCAACTGGCGCCCGGAGCGCTATGCCGCTGTCGCCGATCACGCCATTCATGAAATGGGTTGGCGCGTGGTCCTTTGTGGCGGCCCAAGCGAATTCGAACGTGAATTCGCCGAGCAGATCCGTTCACACATGCAAAGCCACTGCACCGACCTGACCGGCAAGGACACGCTCAAGCAATTGCTTGCCCTGTTGCGTCGCGCCGACCTCGTTCTGGCACCGGATTCCGGACCCATGCACATGGCCAATGCCGTCGGCACGGCAGTGCTGGGCCTGCATGCGGCAAGCAACCCGCATCGATCAGGCCCATATTCGGATCGACAATGGTGTGTTGACCGCTACGATGCAGCGGCACGCAAATATCGGCGGAAATCAGCCGACAAACTGGCCTGGGGAACCAAACTTGAGTTCCCGGGGGTCATGGACCTGATCGAGGTTGAGGACGTGATTGAGCGCCTGCACGCGTACGCTGCACACATGGATTCGACCCGCGCGTGAATTGTCCAAATCTGAATGGCGCGCAACAGGTTCAGGCATTTGGATGGTCTGCTCCAATTGCGCACGGCAGCATGTCAGCATGAATTTCCCTGTGCAACGCCACAATCATCGCAATCAACTCCCGACGAGCGGCTCCGATCTCACCACCTCTGCAGATCCGATTTTTCTCAAGGACGGCGCCATGCTGCTGCTTCGGCCGATTCACGTCGAAGACGTCGATGCGTTGATACGCGCATTCAATCGCATGACGCCCGCACAGGTGCGCGCACGTGTATTTCACGCACTCAACGAACTGCCGGAACCGGTCGCACGCAGCATGTGCCGTGTCGATCCGGACGAGACTGTCGCTCTGGTCGCAACGGACCCCGATGGTGCCGAAATTCGCGGTGAGGCGAGGGTCCATTTTGACCCGGTCACTGAATCGGCCGAACTGGCACTCGCGATCGATCCTGAATACACCGGCCGAGGACTGGGCCGGATTCTCGTCGAACATCTGATCGCTGCCTGCCGCAAGCGCGACATTCGCGAAATCTGGGGAGACACTCAGGCCGACAACGTCGCAATGCTTGCACTGACGCGTCGTCTTGGATTCAGCCTGCGACGCGAACACGACGAGGCCAGTCTCGTTCACTTTCGTCTGGATCTGCGCACATCCGACACAGACGAAACTGCCTCGAAGGGCTAAACTGCGCGCCCCGCGCTGGATGCAAGCCCGGGCTATTCATGAATTCGCGTGAGAATCGCGCACAACACTGGATTCACACGGCTATTCGCAATTGAGGTGATAGCGCGCGCTATCGCCGATTGAACGAAGTGTTGCGTGGGTTCACTGGTCAGGCGAGGCCGCGTGACCTTCATGAATGGCCCGGGCTATCGCCTCCGGCGCTGCCGCTGTTTGTTGAATTCGATGACCCAGAGCTCCTTGACTCAATCCCCGCTGCCAACCTCACCCAAGCAGCGACGCCAATGGAATACGCCAAATGGCTCGGCTCTGGCCCTGGCCCTAGCCGAAGCCGGGCGTCGTCACGATGGCCTGGTTGTCGTCATTACGCGGGACACGCATTCGGCGCATGCGCTCGAATCCGAGATAAACGTGTTTGCCGGTGGCGAGCTCGAGGTTCTGCAATTTCCGGATTGGGAAACCCTGCCCTACGACCTGTTTGCGCCGCATCCGGATATCGTTTCCCAACGTGTCGCGACCTTGTACCGCTTGCCGGGTTTACGTCGCGGCGTACTCGTGGTTCCGATCGCGACCTTGATGCAGCGCCTTGCGCCACGCACTTTCATCACCGGGTCGGGACTGGTGGTCGAAGGGGGGCAGCACTTTGATCTGGCGGCCGAGCAACGCCGATTGTCTGAAGCCGGCTACCGCAACGTGCCACAAGTCCAGGAGCCCGGCGATTTCGCCGTACGTGGAGCGATTGTCGATATCTTCCCGACTGGCAGCAGCGTGCCGTATCGCATCGAGCTATTCGACGAGGAAGTCGATTCGATCCGTACCTTCGATCCGGAAACGCAGCGCTCGGCGAACAAAGTGGCCAACGTGCGCCTGCTGCCTGCGCGCGAGTTCCCGCTGACCGAGGAGACCGCGAAAGCATTCCGCAATGCTCTTCGCGAGCGATTCCCGATCGACCCGCGGCGCTGCCCCTTGTACCAGGACATCAAGGAAGGCACGGCACCGGCCGGCATCGAATATTACCTGCCGATGTTCTTTGCCCAGAGCCTGTACGGCGCAACCGAGACGCTGTTCGATTATCTGTCGGCGAATGCCCTGTTCATGGTTTGCGATGGCGCACTTGATGCGGCCGAACAATTCTCCAGGCAGACCCATGAGCGCTACGACCAACGTGCCCATGACACCGAGCGCCCGATCCTGCCAGTCTCCGAGCTATACCTTTCTGCACAGGAATTGCGCGAACGCCTGAACTTGCAGTTGCGCATTGATCTGGTCGCTCCAGGCACCGATGAGCGCGCGGTCGATCTCGGCACCCAACCCGTTCCGTCGCTGCCGATCAATCGCAAGGACGAGACGCCCGCAGCCGAGCTGCAGCGCTTCGTTGCGAGCTATCCGGGGCGCGTCCTGATCGCAACTGAATCGGCCGGGCGACGCGAAGCCTTGATCGACCAGATTACCGAGGCAGGCATGTCGGTGACTCATGTCGCTTCCTGGAACGAATTTTTCGCAAATGCCGATGCGCCGAAGTTCGCCATCACCGTGGCCGCGCTGGAACAAGGCTTTGCCCTGAACAAGCCTGCCGTGAGCGTGCTGACCGAGCGCGAGTTGCTCGGCGAACGTGCGCAACAGAATCGCCGTCGCAAACGCATCGCGCGCGATCCGGAAGCGATCATTCGTGATCTCACCGAACTCGCCATCGGCGCACCGATCGTGCATGTCGATCATGGCGTCGGACGTTATCAAGGATTGCTAAAACTCGATGTCGGCGGCTCGGATGGCGAGTTTCTGGCGATCGAGTATGCCAAGGGAGACAAGCTTTACGTTCCAGTGTCGCAACTGCATCTGGTCAGTCGCTACTCGGGTACTGCACCCGAACTGGCACCACTGCATTCGCTCGGTGGCGAAGCCTGGGATCGGGCCAAACGTCGTGCTGCCGAGAAAGTCCGCGACGTGGCTGCGGAACTGCTCGCCATCTACGCCCAGCGCGAGGCACGACCCGGCACGGCGATGGCGATCGACCGCCTCATGTATGACCAGTTCGCCTCGGCGTTTCCCTTCGAGGAGACACCGGACCAGCTGCAAGCGATTGAGGCGGTGATCGGTGATCTGGCCAAGGCCCGGCCAATGGATCGCGTGGTCTGCGGCGACGTCGGCTTTGGCAAGACCGAAGTCGCTCTGCGTGCAGCTTTTGTCACGGCGATTTCCGGCAAACAGGTCGGCATGCTCGCACCAACCACCCTGCTCGCCCAGCAGCACTATCAGAACTTTCGCGATCGGCTGGCCGACTGGCCGGTCCGCGTCGAGGTGCTGTCACGATTCAGATCGAAGAAGGAATCCACCGAGGTGCTGGCGCAACTTGCCAGGGGCCAGGTCGACATCGTCATCGGCACACACAAGTTGTTGCAGTCCGATGTGAAGTTCAAGGATCTCGGCCTGCTCATTGTCGATGAAGAGCAGCGCTTCGGCGTGCGCCAGAAAGAGCAGTTGAAAAAGCTGCGCGCCGAGGTCGATTTGCTGACCCTGACCGCGACACCGATCCCGCGCACGCTGAACATGGCCATGGCCGGGTTGCGTGACCTATCGATCATCGCCACACCGCCGGCGCATCGACTCGCGGTCAAGACCTTCATCGGACACTGGGATCCGGCCCTGATTCGCGAGGCGTTCCAGCGTGAACTGCAACGTGGCGGCCAGGTCTATTTCCTGCACAACGAAGTCGAGTCGATCGAAAAGACTGCGCGCGAGCTTGGCGAACTGATTCCCGACGCCCGCATTCGCATCGCCCACGGGCAGATGCCCGAACGTGAACTCGAACAGGTCATGCTCGACTTCTATCGCCAACGCTTCAACGTCATGGTCTGCACGACGATCATCGAATCGGGCATCGATGTGCCCAGCGCCAACACGATCATCATCAACCGCGCGGACAAATTCGGACTCGCCCAGTTGCACCAATTGCGCGGACGGGTCGGTCGATCCCATCATCGCGCCTACGCCTTCCTGATCATTCCCGAAGGTCATTCGATCACGGCCGATGCCGAAAAGCGCCTCGAAGCGCTGGCCTCGCTGGAAGATCTCGGCGCAGGCTTCACCCTGGCCACCCACGATCTGGAAATTCGCGGTGCCGGCGAACTGCTCGGCGAGGAGCAATCCGGACAGATCGAGGAGGTCGGATTCTCGATGTATCGCGACATGCTTGATCGTGCAGTACGTGCGCTGAAATCCGGCCAGATACCAGATTTCGACCTGACCAGCGAGCACGAAGCCGAGATCGAGCTGCATGTTGCCGCGCTGATCCCCGATGACTATCTGGCGGATGTCAACACCCGTCTGACTTTGTACAAGCGCATTTCCAGCGCCGCTGATGAAGATGCCCTGCGCGACCTTCAGGTTGAGATGGTCGATCGCTTCGGCCTGCTGCCCGATCAGGTCAAGAACCTGTTTGCGGTGACTGAACTCAAGCTGCTGGCAACGCCGCTAAGCATTCGCAAACTCGAACTCGGCGCCAATGGCGGACGGGTTCTGTTCAACCCCAAACCCAGCATCGACCCGATGACCGTGATTCGCATGATCCAGACCTTGCCCAAGGTCTATGCGCTGGATGGCCCGGACAAACTCAGGATCAAGCTCCAGCTCGAAGGCGCTGCCGAGCGCATTCGCGTGGCACGGGAAATTATTGTTGCATTGGCGAAGCGGACTTCGGTCTGAGTGCAAACTTTGTTGCGCTCGTCGCGCTGACTTTCAAGCGCGCCGCACACGCTTGTTTGCGTCGAGGCAGGGATCCCATTGCGCGTTTCATATTGATTCTTGCGCCGCTTTGCGGCGTAAACATCAACAACAAGATCACTCGGCCCCTGCCTGCGCAGCGACAACGAGCGCAGGCAGGCGAGTGCAGCGAAGCTGCGTCAAGAATCGGCCAGTTCGCTCTCCCCACCAACAAGCGGCCTCAACTCACTATCCAGCGCGACCCGCTCATCAAACACGAAACACTGGCCCTCATAACCAAAGCCACCAATCTGTTCAAAGTAGCCAAGAATTCCGCCATCGAGCTGATAGACGTTCTCGATGCCTTCAGCTTCCATCCACAACGCGGCCTTTTCGCAGCGAATTCCTCCCGTGCAGAAGCTGACCACGGTGGCCCCATCTAGTGCATCGCGATTTTCCGCCAGCGCTTTCGGCAGATCGGTGAACTTGTCGATCGGCAAGGTCATTGCCCCGCTGAAACTGCCGTAAACCACTTCTTGCTGATTGCGCGTGTCGAGTAGCAGCAACCGCTTGCCTTGATCATCCTGCCCCTGGGCAATCCAGCGTGCGAGATCGACGGGAGATACCGCAGGCGCGCGCCTTGCCAATGGTTTGGCCTCGGCTTGACGAAAGCTGATGATTTCGGGTTTTACCCTGATCTTGAGCCGGGCAAATGGCTGGGTGTCGCTGCGACTGCGTTTGATGACGATATCGGCAAATCGCGGATCTGCGCGCAACTCAGTGACGAACGATTCGACTCCGGCGTCGGCTCCGGCCAGAAACAGATTGATACCCTCTTCTGCTATCAATACGCTGCCCAGCAATGCCCGCGCCCCGGCCTGCTCACGGAGTCGTGAAGCCAGTGCATCGGGATCATCAATCGGAACGAATTGATAGGCAGCAATATTCAGGATCATCGGGCAATTTTACGAGAAACCGGCGCAATGCGTCGCCCTGGACTAGGCAATCGGCGCATTCCGCGCTAGAAAGGCTTTCGCGCCACACACACCGGCGCGATTCATGGGTATCAACCACGATCAAGCGAGGGCGTCATGTCCAAAGGTATGGATTCAAAGAAGAGCGAAAAGAAGAAGCCGGAAAAGACCTTGAAGGAAAAGCGTGCGGCCAAGGCCGAGAAAAAGAAGAGCAAGTAGCATGTCATCCTCCGGCCACCGCCTCGTCGGCGGTGGCCGGGAATCCAGCTCTATGCATGATCGCAACGCTTACTCCGGAATCCTTGATGCAGGTCACTGAACTTCGCCGCGCGGCGAGCAAGCAATTATTTCGCTATCCGATCGTCGTTGGGCTGATCTACGGCTTGGCTAGCGGGTCGGCGACGGCCGCAGGTTCGCCACTGATGAGCGAAAATGCGCGCCCCCCTGCTGTGCTCGACTACGAGATCGTCAACACCTGGCCGCATGACCGTGGCGCGTTCACCCAGGGATTGATCTATCGCAACGGTTTTCTCTACGAAAGCACCGGACTGAACGGGCGCTCGAGCTTGCGCAAGGTGAGTCTCGAAACCGGAGAAGTCGTCCAGCATGAAACCGTTGCCAAGCAATATTTCGCCGAGGGCCTGACTGCCTGGAAGCATCATCTGATCCAGATCACCTGGCAATCGAAAACCGGATTCGTCTACGACCTGAAAACCTTCAAGCGCATTGGAGAGTTCAACTACAGCGGCGAAGGCTGGGGCATCACCCACGATGACAAACGCCTGATCATGAGTGATGGCAGCTCGAACCTGCGCTTTCTCGATCCGGAAACCTACCAGCAAACCGGCATGCTCGAGGTCACCTACCAGGGCAAACCGCTGGCCAATCTCAACGAACTTGAGTACATCCGCGGGCGGATCTTCGCCAACGTCTGGCAGAGCAACAGCATCGTCGTCATTGATCCGGCCAGCGGCCGGGTCACCGCGCAGATCAATCTGGCTGGCTTGCTCAATGCAGAGGACCGCTCGGCCGGCGTCGATGTCCTCAATGGCATTGCCTATGACGCAAAGAAGGATCACCTGTTTGTCACCGGCAAGCTTTGGCCAAAGCTGTTCGAGATCAAGCTGAAGCAGACGGATTTGCTCGACAAGGTGCGATAGCGTCGTACGCAGGCTCAGCCCAAGCGTCAGTAATCCGCTTCTTCTGCAGCCTCACGTCCCTGCTGGCGGATCAATGCTTCCTCGCGTGCGTCGTTGATCGCATCGCGCACGCCATCGAGATCGATTTCGCTCTCATCGTGCTCGAAGTGCCCGCTCAATTCACTGTCCGCGTGCAGCTCTCCGGCCTCGAACAGCGCCCAGATTTCTTCGGCGTACCAGGTATCGAACAGTTCCGGTGCGAAGCGGCCCAGAAACGCAGTCAGATTGTTGACGTCGCGTTGCAGCATCGCGCGTGCAGCATTGTTGCCGCTGGCGCTGACCACCTGGGGCAGATCGATGATGACCGGCCCATCTTCACCAACAAGTACGTTGTAGGGCGACAGATCGCCATGGATCAGGCCGACCAGCAACATGCGCACAACCTGTTCCATCAGGAAAGCATGATATTCGCGGGCGGTTTGCGCAGACAGTTCGACTTCGCCGAGACGTGGCGCCGAATAGCCCTCGGCATCGGTGACCAGCTCCATGACCAGTACGCCGTGGAAATAGCCATAAGGCTTTGGCACACGCACGCCGGCTTCCATCAACTGATACAGCGCATCGACTTCGGTGTTTTTCCAGGCCGCTTCCTGCTGCTTGCGTCCGTATTTGGTCGCCTTGCCGATCGCCCGTGCCTCGCGGCTGCCGCGTACCTTGCGCCCTTCCTGATACTGGATGCGCTGCTGAAAACTGCGCTGGGCCATATCCTTGTAGACCTTGGCGCAGCGGATATCGTCTCCAGCTCCGACCACATAAACCGCCGCTTCCTTGCCGCTTTTGAGGGGTCGCACGACACGATCGATGATGCCGTCGTCGATCAGGGCCTGCAGACCGGATGGAGTCTTCATCAGGTTGGTTTTCTTGTTGTCCGAGCTGGGATTGGTCGTGAATTCACGGAATGATCGCGCAGGATAACGGACTCTGCCGAACCAGTGAAAGGCGCAACCGTGGTCATGACACAATCGGAATCTGCCGGATTCCCCCGATTTCAGAGCAATTCCATGCCTGACACCCCGATAAACCTCATTGCCAAGCTTGCCCTGATCAGTGATCGCTGGTCGCCTCGGGTAATTGCCGAAATGAACGATATCCAGTTCAAACTGGTCAAGCTCGAGGGCGATTTCATCTGGCACCAGCACGACGAGACTGATGAAGTCTTCCTCGTAATCAAGGGGGAAATGCAGATCGGATTTCGTGATCGCGAAGTGACGGTCGGTGAAGGTGAGATGTTCGTCGTACCCAGGGGCGTTGAACACATCACTCGCGCAGCCGAGGAATGCCACGCGTTGATCATCGAGCCACGGGACGTGATCAATACCGGCGACTCGGGCGGAGATTTGACCGCGCGAAATGACCTCTGGATCTGAACGGCACCGGCCTTTTTGCCTCGACGTCAGGAATATTCCGCTTTTGGCCCCGGCCTTCGCGTAGCATGAGGATGCTTTTCGTCCTTTGAGCGCGTTCCGATCGGTCGAGTCATGTCGCCGTTACGCCCCTTTCGCGCCGTCATTCCGATTTCTGCCTTGACGCCTCCACGGGAGTGCCCATGCCGGGCTACCGTACCCGCCAGCTCGTGGTTCCGCTCGGTGGACATGATTTCAAGATCCGGGCCTTGAGCGATATTCAGCAGTTCGCTGATCCGCATGGATTCGCCGAGCGCGTCGGTATTTCATCGGCACAGTGGAGCCTGTTCGGCCAGGTCTGGCCTTCGGGCCGGGTTCTGGCGGAGGCGATGTGCGACTTTGAGGTCGCCGGAAAGCGCATCCTCGAAATCGGTTGCGGCCTCGGCCTTTCGAGTCTGGTACTGCAGAGACGTCAAGCCGATATCACCGCCAGCGATCATCACCCGCTGGCCAGACCCTTCCTCGACCATAACGCGAGATTGAATGACCTGCCGAATCTGGCCTATTGCGATCTGCATTGGGCCATTCCGGATGTCGAACTTGGCCGATTCGATCTGATGATTGGCAGTGACATTCTTTACGAGCGCGATCACATCGAATTGCTTGCCAACCTGCTCAAACGGCACGCCCTGGATTGCGCCGAGATCGTATTTACCGATCCGGGGCGTGGAAACAGCGCACCGTTTACCCGTGCACTGGCTGAACAAGGCTACAGCGTTACCGAAGTGCGCAGTCGCTTCAACGAGAGCGACACCCCGCCGAATCGCGGCCGCCTGCTCAGCTATCGACGCTGATTGATCCATGGAATCCCCACATGCCCTTTGAGATCCACCCGGACGACAGCAAGATTGACCCCGGCGTGTCCTGCTCAAACTGCCAGGCCGTTTGTTGTCGTCTGACCGTCGTGCTGACGGCGGATGACCAGATCGCCGAGCATCAGGTTGCGCGCGCGGACAACGGTGTCGCCACCATGGCGCAAGGAAGCGACGGTTGGTGCATTGCCCTCGATCGCGCCAGCATGAGCTGCAGCATCTACGAGCAACGCCCATCGGTCTGCCGAAAATTTGTCATGGGTGCCGGCTATTGCCGACTGGAGCGCGAAAAATTTGCGCAATCAGCAATTCCACTACGGGTCGCTTGAGTTTCCCTGTCGTCTTTCCCACGCGGCGAGCGCTTCGCGATAACGTTCTACGGCATCTTCGTAGACATCAAATACGCAGCGCACGCATCCCGAGCCGCAGCATTCTTCCGCTTCCGGTTCGACCGGCGGGGTCGGCTTGGGGTCGTCGTCGCTCATCGTTCATCACTCAGAAATACTTGCCGGAAACAGAGTGACTGGGCTGAAAGGTGTCCACGGATGAATTCGGACCATCGCCTCATCAAACAATCGGGATGCGCCAATATCCATCAAGCGAGTTTTGAGCTGCGGCCAGTTCTGCGATTCGAACCATGCCGAATCAACGCCGGAAAACTGGCGCACAAACGGCATGATGGCGTAGTCGGCAAGCCCTGCATGGGTTCCGCTCAGCCAGTCATGAGTTTCAAGCCGCTGCTCCAGTCGCGTCAGGAATTCCGCGCCCTGCTCGCGATGAACCAGCGAATCGGTGCCGGGATGACGATTCGGATACTTGTATCGATCCAGCGATGATTTGAACGGGCCATCGCAATCTCCTATCAAGGCCAGAGCATCGGCCATTGCCTCGTCAGTTGCTGGCAACCAGTTTTCAGGATCATTGCGCCGCAGGGCCCAGAGCATGATGTCGAGACTCTCGTCGATCACCTGTCCAGTCGCACCGATCAGCACCGGGACAGTCCCTTTCGGGGAAGCGGCCAACAATTCCACCGGCTTGTCGCGCAAACGGACTTCGCGCAATTCCACCTGCTGCCCACTAACCAGCAAAGCCATGCGCGCACGCATCGCGTACGGGCAGCGGCGGAACGAATAGAGAATCGGCAGACGCATTATCGAATCAAACCGCAAGCGCGCATCGAGCCCGGATGATTGCAACGAATCTGGCACAACATCGAGCGCAACTGCTTTTTCATTTTCTGCTCCCCATTTCCTAGTCCCGGCTCGTCCCCTTTTGACGGCTCCCTGCTTCCGCTACATCAAAGACCTTGCCCGGATTCATCAGGCCGTGCGGATCAAGAACCCGTTTGATACCGCGCATCATGGCAATTTCCGACGCGCTGCGGGTGCCTTCAAGCACCTTCTTCTTGACCAGGCCGATTCCGTGTTCGGCAGAGATGGATCCATCGAACGTGGCCAGTGTTTTCGCCAGCAGCAGCGTTACCCTTTCACAATCCGCGATGAAAGCATCGGCGTCAGTCGCTTCATCCTTGATGATGTTGATGTGCAGATTGCCATCGCCGATGTGTCCAAACCAGACCACATCGTAGTGCGGATACTCAATGTCCAGAATCTCGCGCATGGCCTGCATGAATGGTGGAATCGCACTGATACGCACCGACACATCGTTCTTGTAGGGTTTCAATGATGCGAGACTTTCGGTAATCGATTCGCGCAAGCGCCAAAGCGATTCCGCCTGCGCCGTGCTCTGACTGATCACGCCGTCATCGACCCAGCCGTTTTCAAGGCATTGTTCGAAGACCTCGAGCGCCAAGGCTTGCTGCGCGTCATTGGCGGCATCGAATTCGATGACCAGATAGAACGGGGAAACCCGATCGAACGGATTCTGAGCCCCATGGGCGAGAACATGTGCAAGGGCGCGATCAGTGAAAAACTCGAATGCGCTGAGACTCAAGGTTCGTCGGCACGCCGCGAACACCTGCATCAGCGCGTCCATGGCGGGGACGGCGAATACCATGACATTCGAAGCTGGTGGCGGATCGGTCAAGCGCACGCTGGCTTCGACAATCATGCCCAGCGTACCTTCCGCACCGATCAGCAAATGCCGAAGATCGTAGCCGCTCGAATTCTTGATCAGGCCGCGATTGAGATCGAGCAGCTCTCCGCTGCCTGTCACCACCTTGAGTCCGGCAATCCACTCGCGCGTATTGCCGTAGCGGATCACGCGGATACCGCCGGCATTGGTCGCGATATTGCCGCCGATTGAACACGAGCCACGCGCGGCGAAATCGACCGGGTAAATCAACCCGTGCCCGCGAGCGACCGCTTGCAAAGCTTCCAGAATGAGGCCGGGTTGTACGACAAGAATGCGATCCACCGGATCAAAGCCGAGCACGCGGTTCATGCGCTCAAAACTGACAACAAGTTCGCCACTGGCGGCAACCGCACCACCAGACAGACCGGTACGTCCACCTGAAGGCACCATGCTGACACCTTCCTCGATCGCCCAGCGCACAATCACCTGCACGTCTTCTGAACTCGACGGCAAGGCAATCGCAAGCGGTGCCGGTGTCCAGCGCCGTGTCCAGTCGCGTCCGTAATACTCGAGATCAGCCGGTGCCGACTTCAGCACCAGCTCGGGCAAGCGATGACTCAGGCGCGACACTCGGGGATCGGTCATGCAATGTTTTCCGGCTGATGACGGTTGGACGAGGCAATCGGGATGTGTGTTCAAGGCATAACAATAATCCATGATCACATTCCCTGCTGCACTGCCGCAAATCGTGTTGAATCTGGCATAGTCGGGGTCACCCGCCGGCATGCTTTTAGTATCTGCTGCAACCATTCAAACCAACACTCAGGATCATGAAGAAAACCTCGTACCCGAAGCAGGATATCCGCGTGCTGCTGCTCGAAGGCGTCAGTTCCAGCGCGGTGGAAGCATTCAAGACAGCCGGCTACTCGCAGATCGAACTGCACGACAAGTCCCTGCCCGAGGATGAGCTCAAGCGACGTATCGCTGATGCGCATCTGCTTGGCATCCGCTCCCGCACGCAACTGACTCCCGATGTGCTTGCCGAAGCCAAGCGGCTGATCGCAGTCGGCTGTTTCTGTATTGGCACCAATCAGGTCGATCTTGATGCAGCACAGAGTCAAGGCATCCCGGTGTTCAACGCGCCGTACTCGAATACGCGCAGCGTCGCCGAACTGGTCCTTGCCGAAACCATCCTGCTGCTACGCGGAGTTCCGCAGAAGAATGCCGACTGCCATCGCGGCGGCTGGTCGAAATCCGCAACCGGCAGTTTCGAGGTGCGCGACAAGGTGCTCGGCATCGTCGGCTATGGCCATATTGGAACCCAGGTCGGGTTGCTTGCCGAAGGTCTCGGCATGCGCGTGATATTCCATGACATCGAACCCAAGTTGACTTTGGGCAATGCACGCGCAGCGGCCAGCCTTGATGATTTGCTGCAACGTTCGGACGTTGTCACGCTGCATGTACCGCAGACACCGCAAACGGCGATGATGATCGGTTCCGACCAGCTCGCGCGGATGCGCAAGGGCAGCGCGCTGATCAACGCATCGCGCGGCACCGTTGTCGATATCGATGCTCTCGCCGATTGCCTGCGCTCAGATCACCTGTCGGGCGCGGCGGTCGATGTTTTTCCAGTCGAACCGAAGGCCAATGGCGAGGCCTTTGTCTCGCCACTGGTGGGCATGGACAACGTGATCCTGACCCCGCATATCGGCGGCAGCACACTCGAAGCCCAGGACAATATCGGCGTCGAAGTCGCCGCCAAACTGATTCGCTACAGCGACAACGGGTCAACCCTGTCGGCGGTCAATTTCCCCGAAGTGACCTTGCCCGAGCATCCACATAGCCGACGTTTGCTGCACATCCATCACAACATGCCCGGCATGCTTTCACGCATCAACGAGATCTTTTCGCGCGAACACATCAACATCGACGGCCAGTATCTGCAAACCAACGCGAGCATCGGTTACGTCGTCGCCGATGTCTCCACCAGCGAGGAACAGGCGGTGGCACTCAAGGAGGCGCTGGCCTCAATTCCCGGCACCTTGCGCGCTCGCGTCCTCTATTGAGGCCGGGAAATGGTTTCCCCAGAAACAAAGAAGCATTGTTTTGCTTGACAATATTTCGTATTAGACTATTCGCCGCCGCTATTGGCGCATCAAGGATCCGGATATGAAAATCGCGATGTTATTGCTTGCCATGACTCTGTCTGCTTCCGTATCGGCGCAGACCCAGAGTGTCGACGAAGTGGCGCTCAAGGCGACCACGCCAAATATTCCAAACGTCATCAATTCTCCGCACGACGTGCAATCCTATGTTGGCGATACCACCGGGGGAACTTCCTGGGATCGGCCGTTCGCTGACGGAACCTGCTGCTCGGGCTTGGGACCGGTTGTTCTTCATCAGGAACAATTCACGATTTCTGCGAATGACACCTGCAATGTTCGCAGTGTCCAGAATGGCTGGGATGGATACTTGTTCCTCTACGCACCATCGTTCGACCCACTCAACCAGACCGTGAATTTCGTCGCAGGCGATGATGACGGTGCTGGCGGCATCGGCACCTCGGATATCGACGGTGTCGCGCTGACCGCAGGAACGACCTATCAGGTAATTATGACGGGATTCCAGGCAGGTGATGCAGGCACGTTTACCAATACCATTACCTGCCCGGTCGCGAATGTGACGATCGGAGCCGGCGCACCGTTCGTGCCGGCTGCTCAGCTGCCAACGCTGAGCCAGAACGCCTTGCTCGCTCTGGGCTTGTTGATCGGTCTGATCGGCTTCGTGGCGATTCGCCGCCGCGCCTGAGTTGGCTCAAAACATTGCTGAAAAATGGCGGCCTCGGGCCGCCATTTTTCTTGCGTGAACTCGAGGCAACTCAGCTTACACCTGCGCTATTCGCCTTCGGTCGGTCTGGGCGCGGCGACCGGTAGCCGCCAGCCAAACCGAATGGCCATGAATCGCAGGCCGAAGCAAAGGCCTGCCGAGACAACCATTACCGGAAGGCGTGGCAACTCGAGCGCGTCTCCAATGACAATCACCGATGCTCCAGCCAGCGCGGCAACTGCGTACAGATCCGAACGCAAGACAACCGGCGTTCGCGCAACCAGCATGTCGCGCACCATTCCGCCACCAACGCCACTGAGCATTCCAAGCAGGGTCGCCGAGACCGGGCCGAGGCCGAATGCAAGTGCCTTGGTCGAGCCAATGACGGCAAACAGCGCCAGACCCATCGCATCGAAGATCTGCACGGGATTGCGCAATTTCTCGATACTCTCACAGCGGTAGAAGGTGATCAGGCCGGCCAGGCAACTGACGCCAATATAGTTCCAGCCGATCAGTGCAGTCGGCGGCGTTGCGCCGATCAGCAGGTCACGAATGATGCCGCCTGATGCGGCCGCGGCAAACGACAACACGAGCACGCCGAACAAGTCGAGCCGGTGGCGGACGCCGACGGTCGCTCCGCTGATCGCGAAAACGAACGTGCCGATGAGGTCCAGCACAACCAGAAATAATTCCATGCCACTACTCGCCGGTGAGATCAGCCGGAAGTTTACGTGACCCTGCCCGCCTGGTGCAGACAAGCAGGGTCATCGTGCTACCAGGTGTAACGCACCGTGTAGCGGAGCTTGGCTTCGCCGTCGGCCGGGATCGTCAGTGGAAAGTCGATGGTCTGTGCGTCGCGCTTGTCGTAGT
>NZ_DASSYD010000038.1:0-5347 GCF_035703485.1 Dokdonella sp.
TGCTGCTCGCGGGTCTGCAGGGTCAGGCGGTAGGCCGGCTTGCCTTCGACATCGATCGAGACACCGATCAGGCGGCCCGGCATCGAGCGCTTGTAGGCATCGCGGCAGCTCATGAAGCCCGCATGCGGACCGCCGAAACCAAAGGACACACCAAAACGCTGGCTGTTGCCGACGACGATGTCCGCACCCCATTCGCCCGGCGCGCGGATCAGGGTCAGGGCGAGCAGGTCGGTGGCAACCGCGACGAGTGCGCCGCGCGCATGCGCGGCCTCGGCGAGTGCCGCGTAATCATTGATCTGGCCGAACGTGTTCGGGTATTGCAGCAGCACGCCGAAGCTGTCGACATTCGCCGCTTCGGCGTCCGCGCCAACATGCAGTTCGATGTCGAGACCGTCGGCGCGCGTACGCAACACTTCGAGCGTTTGCGGATGCACTGCACTGGATACGAAGAACACATTGGATTTCGATTTTGCCGAGCGCTTGGCCAGGGTCATCGCCTCGGCCGCTGCCGTTGCCTCGTCGAGCAGGGAGGCATTGGCGATTTCCATGCCGGTCAGGTCGGCGACCATGGTCTGGAAATTGATCAGGGCTTCCATGCGGCCTTGCGAAATTTCCGCCTGGTACGGCGTGTATGCCGTGTACCAGGCCGGGTTTTCGAGGATATTGCGCAGGATGACGTTCGGCGTGTGCGTGCCGTAGTAGCCCTGGCCGATAAAGCTGCGGAACACCTTGTTGTTGTCGGCGATGGCGCGAATTTTTGCCAGTGCCTCGACTTCAGTGATTGCCGCAGGCAGGGCCAGTGGTGCGGGTGACTTGATCTTGCCCGGTACGATGGCATCGGTCATCGCATCGAGCGAATCGTGGCCAAGAAGTTCGAGCATTGACGCGATCTCGGCATCATTCGGGCCGATATGGCGCTCGACGAACGCGGAGTGATTTTCGAGATCGCGCAGGGAAGGCGTGGCAGTCTGGTTCATGATTTGGGGGCGTCCATAGATCGCGCGCGAAGCCGCACGCCGGGCGCCCCTCTGTCCTTTTGCCTGAGAGTTTGGAAGCAGGTGCCTGCCTCTTGCCCCTTCGGCGCCGGTTCGTGCCGGTCTCTCCAGAGTTGTTTGCGCGCGGAGGTATCGGGGCCTGAGCGATTACGGGCGTTGCGCCTTCGGCAGCGAATGGATTCGCTTCTCCCACCGCGTGTAACGGGGCGCATGATACCCGGGTTTTCCGGCGCTCGCGCGCTTGCCCGCATGAGCAAGTGGCGTGACGCTGTCGCAAACGCGAGCGATCGCTGGGAAATCGTTGATATTCCTGCGCCGGTTCACTCCCCTTCTTCCCTGCGCAGACAGTGACCCAGCAACTTTGTCGGGGAGGAGCGGAGATTTCCGGGTTGGTCGAGGCCTCGCCCCGGGCAGGCGCAACTACTCGATGCCGAGCTTTTCAAGCCGATAGCGCAATTGGCGCAGGGTCAGGCCGAGTTGCTTGGCCGCGGCGGTGCGGTTCCAGCGCGTGGCTTCGAGAGCCTTGGTGATGACGGCGCGCTCAGTTTCCGCGACCGTATAGGCCAAATCGCCGTTGTAGGCGGAATCCGGCAGCATGAAGCCCGAATCGTGTTCACTATCCGTGGGACGACCCGGTGCGTGGTGATGCGAAGCAGTGGGTCGCGACGGCAGGTTCGATTCGGCCGGGTCTGCTTGCTGGGCCGCGGGAGTGCGTGCGACCAGACGCATGTCGTCAGCACTGATCGAGCCGTTTTCGCAGAGGGCGACAGCACGTTCGAGGATGTTTTCGAGTTCGCGGACGTTGCCCGGAAAATCGTAGGCGACCAGAGCGCGCGTCGCATCCGCGGTCAATCGCGCCGGTGCGTGATCAGTTTCGCGGCCGAGGCGTTCGAGGATGCGTCCGGCCAGCAGCGAAATATCATCGCGACGCTCGCGCAACGGCGGCACGCGCAGCTCGATCACGTTGATGCGGTAGAAAAGATCCTGTCGGAACGAGCCGAGATCGACCAGGCGGGCGAGATTCTTGTGCGTCGCCGAAAGGATGCGCACATCGACGGCGACTTCGGCGCGCGCGCCGATCGGGCGTACCGCTTTCTCCTGAATCACGCGCAACAGCTTGACCTGCATGTGCAGCGGCAGTTCGGCGACCTCATCCAGAAACAAAGTGCCGCCATCAGCTGCCTGAAACAGGCCTTCCTTGTCGGCATGGGCACCCGTGAAGCTGCCCTTGCGATGGCCGAAGAACTCACTTTCCATGAGCTCGGAGGGAATTGCGCCGCAGTTGACCGGTACGAAGGGTGCTGCTGCGCGAGGCCCCAATTCGTGGATCATTCGTGAAACCAGTTCCTTGCCGACGCCCGATTCACCGGCAACGTAAACCGGTGCCTGGCTGCGGGCGACCTTGGCGATCGTTGCGCGAAGCTCTTTCATCGGCTCGGATTCGCCGATCAGCTTGGCATCACTGGCGTCGACGTTGGCCTTTTTTTCCTCGGACAGACGCAATGCGGTCTGGACGAGTCGGCGCAAGACATTGATATCAACGGGTTTCGAGACGAAATCGAAGGCCCCCGCCTTTAGCGCGACCACCGCCGCGTCGACATTGCCATAGGCGGTAATCATGGCTACCGGGGTATCCGGGTACTGCGCGGCAATCAATTCGATCACCTCGTGACCGGTGCCATCGGGCAGACGCATGTCGGTAAAACAAAGCGCGTACTGTGTTTCCGCGAGTCGCTGCTTGGCCTCGCTGACCGTTGCGGCCGTTTCCACAACCAGGCCCATGCGGCCAAGCGTCAGCGTCAGCAACTCGCGGATATCCCGTTCGTCGTCAATTACCAGGGCGTATTGTTTACTCATGCAGACATCGTGAGCGAGTCAGGGGCGACGCACAAGGTTAGTCTGCGCCGCGCATGAAGGCAAAGGATAGTGGTGTGAATCATTGTGATGCGCAATGACCGAACGCGCAGACAAGTGCGACGTCAAGGGTCTGGCTCAAAGCTGCTGGCGAAAATCCGATCCGATTCCGGCGCGACATTGGCGGTTGCGGAATTGTTGTCAGTATCCGGATCGCTCGCGGGTGCATTGACCACGGCAGTTACCGAGTTCGAGATGACGCCGGTCGTACCCGGGGCAACGGTTGCGTTGACCGTGTAAGTCACGTGACTGCTGGTTGGCAGGTTGACTACTGCGGAAATGTTGCCGCTGCCGCCCGAGGTGCAGGTCGCGCCGCCACTGGCCGCACATGACCAGGTCGTGCCGGTATAGGCGCCTGGGAACGCGTCGACGACGATTACGCTCGGCGCATTGGCCGGGCCGGCATTGCTGATCGTGAGTGTATGGCTGATCGCGGCACCTGGTGTGTACAGCGCTGGCGAAGTGCTTATCGAGGCTGAAACATCGGCGTTGCCGCTGCCGGCCTGGCAGTCGACGACGGCCCGGATTACCCAGTCACCGCTGACGCCGAGGTTTTCCGATGAAAACCAGAAGAAGTTGCCTGGCGAGAGTTGCGCGTAGATCGCATTGCGATTGGCGACGATGCCATCGGAATCGACTGCGAGACTGGGTCCGCTGGACGGTGGATCTTCGCCGAACGTGTAGGCAACGACGAAGGTTTCATTGTTCGTCACCGGGACGATCAGGGGAATCGTGTTGTTGTCGTCGAGAAACCGGTATTCATTGATGACGCCGTCGGTCAGCACGGGGCCGTTGATTTGCTGGACCAGTGCGCCGGGTGATGGAAAGGTGCCGGATCGGTAGATATCGATCGAGTCGCCAAGCAACTGGCCGGTGCCGCCTGTCACCGACAGCCAGAATATCTGCACGGCAACGATATTGCCGTCGCATGGTGAGGTCAGCCAGCTCGCGCCTTTTTCGCCAGTGACGAAGCCCACTTGAATCGTGGCGTTGCCGAAGCTGGTCAACGAATCATTCTGCACGGTCATTTCCGCAGCAGAAGCGCTGCCGGCGAGCAAGGTCGCGATCAGCGTGGAAGCAAGGATCTTCATCGGACTGTCCCCTGAACTCCTCCCGGAATCTCAAGGCTACGCCGATGATGCGACGGCTGATCGGCACGCGGTCACACTACCGAGTAATCCGGGCTAGCCGAGTCAAGTCCGGCAGGCGGCTAGAAATCAGATCGCCAGATCAGGCTGGCAAAGCGACCGCTCAGCGGATCGCGACGGTAGGAATAGAAGCGCCTGTCACGACGCGTATCGAAGCCGCCTCCGCTGATTTCGGCAACGCCTGAATTGCGCAAACGAAGACGCGCCAACGCCGGCAAGTCGCATTGCCAACGGCCGGGACGAGTGGCCTTGAAGGCTGCGTCCGAGGCTGGGTCATGATCGACAAACGCCTGACGGACTTCTTCGCCAATTTCATAGGACGCCGGGCCGATCGACGGGCCGAGCCAGGTCAGAATCCGGCCTGGCTCGGACTGCATTGAAGCCAGAGTCGCCTCGAGCACACCGGCGGCAAGGCCGCGCCAGCCAGCATGCGCGGCCGCCACTTCGCGGCCATCGCTGGAGCAGAACAAGACAGGCAGACAGTCGGCGCTGAGCACGGCCAGCACGACAGCGGCCGAGCGCGATACCGCCGCATCGGCTTGTGGCTCAACGGCCAGATTCGACGCATCGGCATCCATGACCCCGATGCCATGGACCTGGCGCAGCCAGCGCGGATCGGCAGGCAGATTGAACAGGGATTTCAGCGAGGCGCGGTTGCTGGCGACGGCCGCGTCATCATCGCCACAGCGGTTGCCAAGATTGCAAAGATCATGGGGAGCTGCCGAGATGCCCGGTGTCTGCCGGGTCGTCACCCGCGCGTGGACGTTTGTTGGAGCGGGCCAGTCCGGTATCAACCAGGGGTCCATTTGCGCAATCGTCATCAGTTCCGCGAATCATCGCGTACGGTGTTGATCAAGGCCTCCATGTCAGCCGGTCGCGGCACTTCGAAGGTGACGGTTTCGCCACGGCCCGGATGCACGAATTCGAGCTTCTCGGCGTGCAGGGCCTGGCGCCGGAAGCCGTGCAATGCCTCGATCAATTCAGGTGTCGCGCCCTTGGGCAGGCGCAGATTGCCGTAACTCAGGTCGCCGACGATCGGATGGCGCACATGCGCCAGATGGACACGGATCTGATGCGTGCGACCGGTTTCGAGGCGGCATTCGACCAGGGTCATGACGCGGAATTTTTCGCGGACCCGATAGTGGGTTACCGCATCGCGACCGTCCTCGCGCACGGCCTGACGAAGTCGATCGACCGGATGGCGGCCGATCGGCTGATCAATCTTGCCGCCCGCCACCATGGGCCCATAGACCAGTGCCTCGTACTGCCGATGCACGCTGCGAGCGGATA
>NZ_DASSYD010000174.1:0-14249 GCF_035703485.1 Dokdonella sp.
TCCTCCCGGGCTTCGTCGAACCGCTCGACTATCCCGTCGGCCGACACCTGAGCGCGCTCGGCGTTGTTTCAGGAACGCGTGCTGGCCAGGTTGACCAGCACGACTACTTGTTTCCCCTGGTTCGGGCGCGCGAGGTAACCGTGTGGCCGTGGGGATTCATGTTCGACAAGAAACCACGCGTGCAAATCGGAGTTGGCGTCCGGGTCTACTAGTTGCTGTCA
Source organism: Dokdonella sp. (assembly GCF_035703485.1). GTDB lineage: Bacteria > Pseudomonadota > Gammaproteobacteria > Xanthomonadales > Rhodanobacteraceae > Dokdonella. The sequence goes on from NZ_DASSYD010000174.1 coordinate 222, forward strand.
TCCACATCCGGCTCGAAGAAACTGAATCGAACCTCGGGAAAGCGACGCTTGAGCTCGCGTTCGATTGCATTGATCTGCGCAACCAAACCGCTCGCGGACAATTCTCCCTGCATCTTCGCCTTGACCGAAACCATGACGTCATTGCCGAGCTGCAGGGTCAACAGGTTGTAGAGGGTCTCGATCTCCGGTCGCTGCTGCAGAAATTCGCGGATGCTCGCAAGCCTCCGTGGATCAACGCCCTGACCGATCAGCATCGCCTTGACTTCGATTGAAATCAGGATCGCGACAATGATCAGCAAGCCGCCAATGGCCAGGGTTCCGAGTGCATCCCAGAGCGGGTTGCCGGTCAGCATTGACAGTACGACTGCAATCAAGGCAAACACCAGGCCTAGCAAGGCAGCCAGATCCTCACCAAAGATCACCACCAATTCGGCCTGGCGCGATTGCCGGAACCATTGCCAGAGATTCTGCTCACCGCGAGCCTTGTTGACCTCGATCAGGCATGCGCGCATCGAAACACCTTCAACGATGATGCTGAAGATCAGCACGCCGATTGCGATCCACGGCGAGGTCAGCGGCACATCCGACGACAGCTTGTGCCAGCCTTCATACAAGGAAAACATGCCGCCAACACTGAACAACATCAGAGCCACGAGGAAGGACCAGAAATAAACGGCTTTGCCGTAGCCCAACGGGTAATCCGGCGATGGCGGCTTCTTCGCCTGGCGAATGCCGAACAGCAGCAGAACCTGGTTGCCGCAATCGGCCATTGAGTGGACGGCCTCGGCCAGCATGGCACCCGAGCCGGTCATCACGGCGGCGATGAGTTTGGCTACGAATATCGTGAAGTTCGCGCCCAGTGCAAAGAAAATCGCGCGTATCGAGTTGCCTTGGCCTGCCATGGTTATTCCGCTCTAGTTGTTGATGGAGCCGCGCTGCCCAGGGCGCGGAGTTTTGTCGATGTCGTTTCGCTTCAGGCCAGGGTCACGCCAAGCTGGCGCTGGATCTTCTTCGGCAAGCCGGCACGCACCAGCTCGTAGGACTGACGCACATGATTGGCCAACTCGGCCTCGCTGAAGTCGCTCGTCTCGTTGATGCTGACCCAGTAGGCGCGGGCCATGTACGGAGCCGTGGTGATACCGGGCCGGTCGGTCATTTCCAGAAAACGCTCATTGCCGACCTTGAAACTCAGGCGACCGCGATCCGGCCCGAGTGCGCACATCACCACGAACATCTTGCCGGATACGCTCCAGACCAGATCGACGTCCCACTTCATCGCACGTGTCGCGCCGGGCCAGTTCTGGCACAGCTCATCCAGCAGCTCGATACTCATCCCCATCGCTTCGGACATCAGGCCTCCGTGACTAAATAGTGCCGATCACGCACCTCGATACGCGGCGGAAGGCGGGTGCGCTCGAATTTATCATACGCAGGTTTCAGCTCGCTCCAGAATCCATGCCATGGAGACGCGCTTTCCGCGTCAAGGCTGGCCTGGTCCAGACGGAACGGAAACGCGTGCACATCGAATTGAAGCTGACCGTTACGCAATGCGGCCGCGGCCAGTGTAAAGATTTCCTCGATGCCGTCATCACCCATTGCGTAGCAGCCAATCGAGACACAGGCACCGTGAACCATCAGGAACGAGCCAGTACGCGAATGCGCACGGTCGTAGGCATTCGGATAGCCGAGATTGAAGGAAAGATGGAAACGACTTTGTGCATTGAGCTGCCCTGCCCCGACGCGATAGAAGCCTTCGGGTGCCTGCCTGTCTCCCTCGCGCTGCTTGGGCCCGAGAGCGCCCGACCAGGTGCAAATCGGGTAGCTGCGAAACAACTGATAGCGACCCGCATCGCCTTCCATCCATAGCTCCAGCGCTTTCTCACGCTTGAAGATACGCATGAACACCCGTGCACCAAACCGCAATCCAACTTTGTCGAGATCGCGTTCAAGTGCGGGTTTTACCCGCGCCTCGGCCGCCAGGGCACGATCCATTGATTGTGCTCCTGCCGATTCGATCATGGCTTGCTTCATCAACTTGTGCAGCGACGGACTGGAAACAACGATTACGAGCAGCAAGCCCGCTGCAATCAAGCAGGCGGCTCGCCTGGCAGTCATGTCAGCGATAGTTCTCGTAGGACTTTTCTTCGACCAGGGTTGAGCCAAGCTTCTCGTTGATTTCGCGCTTGTAGGCGGCACGATCGTCATTGCGGAAGTAAACCGAACGCGCCAGTTCGACGAATTCCGCATCGAAAGCCTTGGCCTTCTCCTTGACCCGGATGTGATCCTCGATATCCCACAGGGCTTCGTTGACTTCCCGCAGCTTTGCGCGCTCGGTGCTGATATCGGTCGCCGCCGACGGATCGGCATTCCAGGTTTGATTCAACAAATCGAGCTCGGTGCGCACGTTGGCGAGCTTTTCGGGGTTGCCGATACGTTCGGACTTGATTTCGAGAATCGTGATCTTGTCAATCAACTCGCCATAGGAAACGGGGACGGCAATCTGGCTCATGTCGATTTAATCCTGAAGGTCAAAACCGAATGGTAGGACGGATTGGCAGGAATGCGAACTGCTGCGTACGATCAACCCCCTTGTCGACCGCGATCAGAACCCATGACTCTCAAAACGCCAGCGTCGATGAACGCGATCGCCTTTGTCCGCTCGCCCTACGCACAGCGCATCGACGCACCGCATCAGCCGACCGTGACCGAAGGCACCGAAACCGGCGAGTCAGCCACGGCAAGAATCGAATTTGTCGATGCCATTCCCGTTGAGGCCTATCGCGACCTTGCCGGCTTCGAGCGCATCTGGCTGATCTTTCTCTTTCATCGCAGCGAGGGCTGGAAAGCCGAAGTCCGCCCACCCCGAGGTGGCGGCAAGCGCAGTGTGCTGGCGACGCGCTCACCGCATCGTCCCAACGCGTTGGGACTCTCGGCAGTCAAGTTGATCGGCGTCGAAGAGCGGGCATTGCGCGTCAGTGGCATCGATCTGCTCGATGGCACGCCAATTCTCGACATCAAGCCCTACGTTCCTTACGCCGATGCCTTTCCGGATTCATGCGCAGGCTGGATCGATGAAATCGATGCGCGCCAGGGCAAGCAATCAGCACCCGGACCACGCAAGCCGCGGCGCTGACCAAGTGTCGCATCCATCACAATGCGACTTTCGATCCTGACGATGCACGTACCTGCGAAAGCGGAACCATGCTCAAACGCATCGTGCCGAGACTCGAATCATCGAGCGTCTTGTCCAGCCGATCCGACAAGTAGTCGATAAACTTGCGCACCGCATTGGGTAAGCCCTCTCGTGTCGAGAAGACTGCATTCAGATGCATTTCAGGCAGATTCCAGCCTGGCAGCAGATGGACCAGTGAGCCATCCATGAGCTCTCCACGACAACTGACAGGCGGCAGCTCGGCAATCCCGCAACCCGCCAACGCCGCAGATTTGAGCACGAAAAGATCTTCGGTGAGCAGTCTTGGACGGTGCACGATGTTGCGGACCTCGCCTTTTGTATTGACCAACTCCCAAATTTCGCGTCCTCCGCCAGAGATCCCCTGAATACCTCCGACACAGGGCAGACCGCGCAGATCTTCGGGCACTTTCGGCAACCCGTGCTCTGCGACGAAACTCTTGCTCGCCACCAGCAGGTGACGCGGCAACGGGAACGAACGAACGATCTGCGATGACGTGCGCACGCGCGGGGAGATATTGAGAGCGAGATCGAAGTCTTCTGCGATCAGGTCAATTTCCCTGTTGGTGATATCGAGAAGAACCTCGATCTCGGGATTCTCGAGCAGAAACTTCGAGAGCAGCGGGGCCAGAAACATCTGGCTGAAATTGATCGGGCTGGTCATGCGCACCAGGCCACGGGGTGTGCTTCGCGCTTCATCAATGACCCGATCCGCAAGCTCGATCTGACGCAGAACATCGACGCACTGATCGTAGTAACGCAAACCCAGCTCGGTCACCTGGAGCTTGCGCGTAGAGCGCTGAATCAGGCGCACACCCAGCTCGGATTCGAGCTTGGCCAAATGCTGACTCAGGACGGATTTTGAAACGCCAAGAGCATTGCCTGCCGCACTCAAGCTGCCGTATTCGACGATTTTTGCAAAATACATCAGGTTGTTGAGATCCCTCATTACGCGACCTCCATCTTGGAAGGCAACACCATAGGACTGTTTCGAAATCCGAACAATGAATTCGCGGTTTCGGCCTGTCTTTGCTGCCGATACGCCTGCAGAATCGAGCAGGAATCGGAATGAGGGAATGCATCCGATTCTGCGTTCGCTGCCAACGGAGCCAGGCAGCGACGATCGGACCAAACCGGGAGAATCAACGCATATGAAACGTATTCCGAGAAGTGGCGCCGTACTCGCATCTGCGCTCGTGATCCTGTTCTCCGCTCTCTGCGCTTCATTGGCTGGTGCCGAGCAGGCGCGTGGGCAGCTGGCAACCGACCTGCCATCAACCAATCTGTCCGGCACTGATGTCCGCAAGGACTCCAGCCTGTTTGGTGTCGCGCCAGGCTTCGCAAACGCGCATGTCGCGAAAAATCCGAACGCGCCAGATGATGCGACAGCGGTTGGCGAAACCGTTTGCATCGCCTGCCATCAGCTTGAGAGTGAGCACTTCACGCATACCTTCCACGCACTCGGCTTGCATGCAGCGAAAAAGTCCGACCCCTCGATTCCGGTATGCGAAACCTGTCACGGGCCGGGTTCGGCACATGTTGCGGCACCAACGACCAAGGGCCTGATCCTTGGCTACACGAAGAATTCCGGCACACCGATCGGCGTGCAGACACGCACCTGCCTGACCTGCCACGAGGGCGGGCCGCGCGATCACTGGTCCGGCTCGATCCATCAACGCAATGGTCTTTCCTGCAGTGATTGCCACAACCCCATGGCCAAGTTTTCGGCTGAGGGTTCGATGGCCAAGGCCTCCATCAACGACACCTGTGCGCAGTGTCACAAGGACATCCGCCTGCAATTCAACCGGCGCTCGCACATGCCCTTGCCGGAAGCGCAAATGAGTTGTGACGATTGCCACAATCCGCATGGCTCGATCACCAAGCCGCTGCTGAAGACCAACACCGTCAACGAAACCTGTTACCAGTGTCATGCCGAGAAGCGCGGACCATTCATATTCGAACATGCGCCAGTGCGCGAGAGCTGCCTCAACTGCCATACCCCGCATGGATCCAACCAGCATGCCCTGCTTGTCGCACCGGTACCTTTCCTGTGCCAGCAGTGCCATTCGCACCAGCGTCATCCGAATGATCTGCAGACGCCCAATTCACTGGCAACCGGCAACAATCCCGACGAACGCATCATGGGACGCGCCTGCCTGACTTGCCATGCCAACATTCATGGCTCGAATGCACCTTCCGGTTCTCGCTTCCACGAATAACGACGGGGAGAACGATCATGAGTCCACATCGTTTGCACACCTTGTTGCGAAAACTACCGTTGGCGGCAGCGATTTTGCTCGCTTTGCCCGCCTTCGCCGACAGCGGTGTCGGCGTTGATACCTGGCTTGGCAACAAGCTCGATCCGAATGCCGGGGCGCACATTGCCGGTTGCGATCCACGTGGCACCTCGTTGATGGCGCCTGGCCAGCGACGCTCACCAACCGGCAATCTTTACAACTGCCCTTCGCCACCGCCGCTGATCAAAAAGCGAGGTGACTGGGATACCTATGGCGTCATCCAGTTCGGTCTGGTCAGTACCAGCGGCGATGATCGCAACGCATGGTGGAACCGCTATGTCGACTGGGACAGTGGCTTCATTCTCGGACTGCTGGAATTCAGTGCGGAGCGCGCGGCAGACGGCAGCTACGTAAACGTGCGCGCCAGCCGCATCAGTGATGATGACGCCTACTTTCAGGCAGTCTTCGGTCGCGCCGGCAGCTACAAGGTGCAGGCTTTCCTGCGTGACATGCCAAACGTGCTGTCGAACAACTTTCGCTCGATATGGAACGGCGTCGGCAGCAATACACTGACCGTGGCCGATGGACTGACCGCAGGAGGCAGCACTCCCGAGCAAGTGGCCGCCGCATCAGCCGCTGCCGGCGATGGTCGTCTCTCGGTCCGCAGGGAGAAACAAGGCCTCGCCTACAGCGTTTTCCTGACACCACAGTGGACTGCTTACGTCACCGCAAGCAACGAACAACGCAAGGGGGCACGCCCCTACGGAGGTCCGTTTTTCTTCAACTTTCCGTTTCCGGGGAATGGCGGCGTATTCGAGACGCCAAAGCCAATTGACGACAGCACCATGAATTTCAATGGCGGAGTTCGCTACGCAGGCAAGGTCTGGCGCATGGAGTTCGGCTATCAAGGCTCGTTCTATCGGGATCAGAATACGCGCTACACGTTTGAATCACCCTACTCGCTCTATCCCGTCGTACCGGGTGCCGTATCCGCACCGATCTATCAGGGCCAGATGTCGACTGAGCCGGACAACAATTACAATAATATTCGCGCCAGCTTTACACGAAAAATACCGATGAACGGTGAGTTTTCGGTGACTGCATCCGCTGGGCGCATGTCGCAAAACGACAAACTGATTGCACCGATTGATTGTCAGGGAGTGTTCGGCATCGGTCTTGGTGGCAGCCTTGAACTTGGCCCGCAAAACCCGCTCCTGTTCAGTTGTGACAACTGGAACACGACTGATGCATTGTCGCAAAAGCGCGGTGGCATGCGCATCGACACTAGCCTGGTCGACGCGCGAATTTCACTCCGGCCGACGACCGATATCAGCGTCCACGGCAACGTGCGCTACAACCGTGAGGACTACCGCAACGTCTATATTTCCTACAATCCGTTGACCGGGGACTACGGCTATATCGCCGAAAATGGCTCACAGGGAAGCGTGGTTCCGGGAGAAATCGGGCTGTGGAATCCGCTGACTTCGCCCTCGACCCTGACTCGCGTGCGCAGCCTGCCACTGGACATGCAAACCACCGATGCAAGCGTTGGTGCGGATTGGCGCCTCGACGACAAGAACACACTTGGCGCGACGTACAGTTACAACCTGTTCGAACCGACCAACCGCGAACGCAAGCGTGTAGACACCAACAGCATCAAGCTGACCTGGGTCAATCGTGGACTTGACTGGTTGACCCTGCGCACCAATTTCAATGTGATTCGTCAGAACGGAGATCGATACAATTACGATCCGTACGACTTCACTTTCTCAAGCAGTCTGCCGGGCTATGTGGCGCCACCGACAGGTGTGCCTGCGCACACGGTCGACGCGATTCGGAAATACGATGTTTCGAGTCGCGACCAGGAAAAGCTGAATGTCATGGCAACCATCATGCCCCGCGATGACATGACGCTCAGCGCAAGCCTGCGTCTGGATAGAAATTCCTACGATGCAACCTTGGGTCGCCAGGACTACGACACCTGGGGCGCCACCCTGCAATGGGAGTGGCAACCCGCCAACGGCTCGAATCTCAGCGCCTATGTGGCAGCCGACCAGTCACAACTCAATCTTGCCAATGTGCAGGATCAAGCGGGCGGTGCCGGTGCTGATCCGACGCTTGGCGGCCCCACTTACCCGCTCGATGGCGTCTGGAAAATGCGTGACAAGCAACGCGACTACTACGGCGGCATCAACTTCACCCAACGCATCGCCAAGGTTCGACTCGACCTGAACTGGAACACGGTCTATTCGCGCGGCACGGATCGCTACAGCTATGCTTCGCCTGCGGCCCTCGCCTACCCGAACAGCGTTGGGCCCGGCCCTGGCAATGGCGAGTTTCCGGCGATGATCTATCGGGTCAACTCGTTGACCCTTGGGGTGACAATTCCGTTGATCGAAAACGTTTCACTGAAACTGTTCAACTATTACGAGCGGGCGAGTTTCAGCGACTGGCACTATGTTGGCTTTGATAGCCAGCCAGTAATCGATCATCGCGTCTATACCGATGGCGGCCCGCAAAGCTACGATGCAAACCTGGTCGGCATGTTGCTCAATGTTCACTTTTAAGGAAATGCTGATCAAGCGGCGCAACTGTCATTGATCGATCTTTGCTGGCAAATGAGCTTCGGACTCGCGTGCAATCCGGCCAGGCTTTTCCAGTGCGCCAAGCCACGCGCTGATATGCGCGTAGGCCTCCTGGCTACCAAGCAGGTCAAGGTGATTGGTCTTGTAGATGACCTTGCGCCGTGATTCGGGAAGCTTGAGGTTGCGTTTGGGATTGCGGTGCAAACCGAGGGCGCTGTACAACGGCACCAAGCCATCGCCGGCAAGGCGCTCACTGAGCGCGCCGGGCTTTTTGCCAAGCGAGCCGGCGATCGCATAGCAGCGCACATCCCTGGGCAGCGGCAATGCTTCGTTGCGCCTCACCTGATCGCGGAATCGATCGTGATCCTGCCATTCCGCATCATCCAGGCTGGCATGGCGAAGGTCGGTGATACCGGCACTGCGCAACTTGCCGAGTCGCGACAAGGCAACCGTGTACGGGCTTGATCCAAGAATGGTATCGAGGCGATTGCCGGATCGCTCCAGCGGTGAGCCATCGTGTGGCGTGCCGACAAAGACAAGATCACGCAGGTGTTGAATCCAGGACTTGCCGGTTCTGCGCGCATCTTCGCAGGCACTGCGCGCAACCAGTCCACCCATGCTGTAACCGACTATCACAAGCTGCTCGACCGCAACCGGCCATGCCGCGATCAGCGCTTCGAGATTCTGCGAAAACTCATGCCCATTGGTCGAGATGTGCAGGCCACTGTTGTAGTGCAGATACACCGGCGTGTAGCCGAGCTCATCGGCCAGTTGCTGGCCATGATCGTGTCCACGCCGACGCCATTGCAGATCGGACATGCACAGGCCGTGGGCAAGGACCAGAATTTTTCCGGTCGCGGCGGGAATGGTTGCGGACAAGGCTTCGCGCTCAAGTTGCAGTGGTATGCCGTCACGACGCAGTTGCATGGCAATCTGCAGGGGATTGTTCGTCGAAACCAGATAATCGCCAACTACTCCGTTGAGCACGGAGATCAGGATTTCACGCTGCAAGGAGACATCCTCCGGCAGCGTTTGCGGGGCGACCACACGGAGGATGTTGTCGACGCCACTGCCAACCGTACGCGTAACGCCACGAATGCTGCGGTAGACGAAACCGGTGATACCGCGTGCCGGCTCTTCGGTTGCCTCACCGAACACGCCCGGCAGGCGCGACACATTGTGATGCATGTTTTCGAGCAGATTGGTGACCGCGAGCGTGGCATCGGTTGCCAGTTGCGTATAGGCACGCAGATCAGCAGCCCGTATTGGGGAAAAGCGGAGCATGACCGTTTGACTCCAGAGCGGACACGAAGCTGTCCAGCCAACATCAATAGCAGCTTGTGATCGAGCATGTGCTCTATTGATACCGTCCACATGCCTGACAGTCATCAGACTCAGGCCGGGAATGGCGCGAGAAACCATATCTCCGAATTTCGCGCTGCATGCAAACCGGCCCATGCACGCGGCGGCCGTCGTCATCGATAATGCGCAATCACATTCGACGGGTCCCGCGCAGAAAGTTGCCGTGCGGTCTGCGACCGGTCACCACCGTATGAACAGGATCACGCGCCCTCATGTCGATACCCGCTGAAGTCATCTCCGGCTCGCAGGGCGGCTCAACGCCGACGGTGAATGCCTCGACGGCGTTTCCGGTTTTGGCCATGCTCAGCTTCTGTCATCTGCTCAACGATCTGATTCAATCGGTTCTGCCGGCGATCTATCCGTTGCTGAAATCCAGATTCGCCCTCGATTTTGGCCAGATCGGACTGATCACGCTGACCTTCCAGATTACCGCTTCGCTGCTGCAACCCATGATCGGCGCGCTGACCGACCGACACCCGAAGCCCTGGTCGCTGGCGATTGGCATGGCCTCGACGCTGATTGGTCTTCTGATCCTTTCGCGCGCGCCGACATTCCCGATTCTGCTCATTGCTGCGGCGATGATCGGCACCGGTTCGGCCGTGTTTCACCCCGAATCCTCGCGCATTGCACGACTTGCCTCGGGCGGACGCCATGGATTGGCGCAGTCGCTGTTTCAGGTCGGCGGCAATGTCGGGTCGGCGCTCGGTCCCCTGCTTGCCGCCTTCATCATCATGCCACGCGGCCAGTCCAGCATTGCCTGGTTTGCCCTCGCGGCGATGATTGCGATCATTCTGCTGACTCGCATCGGACGCTGGTATCGCCTGCAGATCCCGAATCTGCGTCGACCTGCCGTACGCGTAGCTGGCGAACTTGCCTACACGCGCCGCCAGGTCATCACCGCCCTCGTCGTACTCGGCTTGCTGATCTTCTCCAAATACTTTTATCTGGCCAGCCTTTCGAGCTATTACACCTTCTATCTGATGCACAAATTCGGCGTCAGCGTGCAGTCCTCGCAAGTTCACCTGTTCATCTTTCTGGCCGCGGTTGCCGCTGGCACGATCATCGGCGGCCCGGTCGGCGACCGCATCGGCCGACGCTATGTGATCTGGGCATCAATCCTCGGCGTGCTGCCATTCACCCTGATGCTGCCGCACGCCAACCTGCTGTGGACGACCGTACTGACCATCGTCATCGGCCTCGTATTGGCCTCGGCATTTGCGGCCATCCTCGTGTTCGCCCAGGAACTCGTGCCGGGACGTACCGGAATGATTTCAGGTCTGTTTTTTGGTTTTGCGTTTGGCATGGGTGGCATCGGCGCCGCCGTGCTCGGTCAACTTGCCGACCATATCGGCATCGAAGCGGTCTATCGAATCTGCGCCTGGTTGCCAGCCATTGGACTGCTTGCCTGGTTTCTTCCACGCAAGAGTGCCCCCTGAATGCGTCGCTGTCAGTTCGGCGCAGATCGAAAGGTTTTCATGAACTCCATGCCGAGATTCGGACAGCCGATGGTTCTTTCGAGCATCTGGTAGATCACCAGGTCGACGTCGAGTGACAGCAGTTTCGGCCAATCGGCTTGGCATGAATTGTGATGGCTCCAATACACCGTGTTGGCGCTTTCCAGTGCGTACAACGGCCAGTGGGCAGAGAACGAATCGCCAACGATCAGGACTCTGCTGCCGGGACCGTCACGATGCAGGACAAACGGCGCCTGCAGGCTGCGGTCCGCAACATTCAGCTCCTCGCGTACGGCATGTGGATAACTCGATACGAAACCCGGGAGGGCCCAGTCCAGCGGTTCGCCGTCGAAACCCGCCATTCGCGCCAGGTCGTGCGGTGCGCCAGGCACCTGTTGTGCACCCGTCGGAATCGCAACCGGTTTCAGCACTCCGCCGCTCAATCGGGCGATTTCGTTGAAGCCCAGCGCTGCACCAATCGGTGTCCAGTGCGTGTCGGTCAGGAAAAAGAGGGGCTGCTGATCCTTGCTGGATTTCAGGACAGCGCGGATGTCGATGGCGTTGATGCCTTTGCTGCGAATACCGCTGATCAATTGATCCATCGCATGGTAATCAGAACGCTTGTGCAGCCAGCCCGGAAGATTTTCGGGATACACCGTGTGTTTGTCGGGAGTTGGCACCACGAGCAACGGAATGCCGCGTTGGTCCAGTCGATTGGCGATGGCCTGGATCAGCTCAACCTGATGGCTGACCTTCTCTTCGACTTCATTCCTGGTTTCCGCTGTCGGCAGCAAGCCTTCTTCGTAGAACAACCATCCCTGTTTGCCAACGATGGCCTTGCCTGATGCTGGTGATTTCAGGGTTCGGCGGATCCAGGCGTTGATATCCAGCAACCAGTCACGCATTCCAAAATGATCCTGCAAATAGGTATCCCACAAGGGTGTGTACTGAAACGGCTGTTCGATCAGTTTGGCCAGACCGGGCTTCACTGCCAGGCTGCGTGCTTCGCGCTGGCTGATGTCCTGCCGGGGCGACAACAGCATCACGATACCGGGAATCACCAGCAGGCCGAGGAATAGCCAGTTCCGAATCCGATTGTCGGGTCGCGACCGAATCATCTGTCAGAACCTGAAGTAGAGGAAAGGACTAAAAGCACCGCTGGCGACGAAGCTCAGCGCCGCCACGAACAGCGAAACCAGGGTGAGCTCCGACGTGACACGCAGAACCGGATTGGTCGATGTGAGCGGAAAATGCAGGCGGATGGCAGCGCCCAAACGTCGCGGCAGATCGAGCGCAAACAGCGTTCCGGCGAGCAGCGCGGTGAAGGTCAGCGGATTGATTGTATTGACCATCAGCAAGGCCTCACCGGATTGAGAAACAACACCGAACAAGACCTGAAACATTCCAATCGCCTGATCCATCGTGTCCGAGCGGAACCATACCCATCCCGTCATGACCACCAGCATCAGGTAGATGTGGCGCAGCCATGCCGGCGCGGCCCTGATCGGTCGGCGCAGCAGGGTTCGTTCGGCGACCAGAAATAGCCCGTGATGCAGACCCCAGATCAGAAACGTCCAGCTTGCTCCGTGCCAGAACCCGCACAACACAAACACGATCAGCAAATTTCGATAAGTACGCCATGCGCCGTGGCGATTGCCTCCCAGAGGAATGTAGAGATAGTCGCGAAACCAACTCGACAAACTGATATGCCAGCGACGCCAGAATTCGGTAACCGATCGTGCGATATAGGGAAAACGAAAGTTTCTTGGAAAGCCAAAGCCGAACATCAAGCCAATACCAATGGCCATGTTCGAGTACCCGGCAAAATCGAAATAGATTTGCAGCGTGTAGGCGCAAAGGCCGATCCAGGCCTGACCGATATTCAGCGCATGCAATGAGGCGGGCAACCAGGTGGCGTCGGCGATCATCGCCACCTGATCGGCGACCAGCACCTTTTGCGCCAGGCCGATGACGAACAATTTCCAACCGTAGCTGCGGCGTCCCGGCGATTGCAGGCGCTGACGAAGACGCCGGTCAATACTCGCGTAGCGGACGATGGGGCCGGCGATCAATTGCGGGAACATCGAGATGTACAAGGCTACGCTGCCCAGATTGCGCGCAGGCGTGGCCTGACCGCGATAGATGTCGACCAGATAGGAAATGGCCTGGAAAACGAAGAACGAGATACCCAGGGCAAGTGGAATCGACGGAATGTGAAGCGACGGAATTCCCGCATCCACAGCGAGACTATTGTAATTGTCGAAAACAAAGTTGGCGTATTTGAAAACCACCAGCAGGAGCAGATTCAACCCGACACCAACACCGAGCCAAAGACTGCGTTTGCTCCCATCACTGCGCGAAATTCCCAAGCCGCAGACCCAAGAGAAGACGACAGAGGCAGCAAGAACCGGCACAAAACGCGGCTCTCCCCAAGCGTAGAAAACGATGCTTGCCACCAGCAGCACCGCATTCTGCCAGCGAATCTGGCGGGTCAATCGGTAGAAAATCAGGGTCAGCGGGAGAAAGAAAAACAAGAACGTGACCGAACTGAAAACCATGCGAAATCCAGAAGTCGTATTACCCGGATGAAATTCTAACCACCAGGAAGCAACCCCGGAAACGCCTGGCTGTTGGCCTGCTTCGCAGGCCGATAATGCCGATCAACATCGATTCGTGCAATCCGAAACAAGCGCCGATGACCCCATGTAGTTGGTGCTGATGGATCAGCGTTGTCTCATGGCATTCGAGCCCGGGCGCCACGCTCCGAGCAAATAGCCAGCGCCAATAAACAGGCACAGCACCGAGGTCGCGACGACAAACACATTGAGGTCATTGCAGCGCCCGCAAAGGCGCTCCAGCGCGTGCGGGTCGGTGACCGCGAGAAAAGGCAGCCACACGGCGCGCGCAGTCAGGATCAGGCCAATGACGCAGAGCACCGGGCGCAGCGCAGGCAAACGCCGAACAAAACCAAGTGCCGAAAAAGCGTAGCTCGTGAATACACCGAGGACACACGCAATAGCGATGCAGGCAATTAGCGGACGTGCCAGACCGGCCGCCGCCATTGCAACCAGACCTTGAGGAGCTCCGACAAAACGGTACCAGTCGGGCCCACCCAGTGGCAGTGCCAGGTGCATGAGCGCACCCACAGCACACAGCAAGCCTGATGCAAACAACCAGAGTTGTGGAATACGCGACAAGTT